>NZ_JBEHFR010000026.1:0-28590 GCF_040225635.1 Corynebacterium sp. KPL2830
CATAACCTGCCCCGGCATGGGGGCAGAGTTACGAATCCTGGGTAACCTCAAGCGGAACTGCTAACAACGTAATGGGTGAGGTGAGTGGGGGCATCGGAAAGCGTGGCATCAAAGATATGCCCCAGGTTGTGCGCCGGATCCGTGGAGACCAACAGCACGTTGTGGTCCTGAGAAAGAGACAGGGCCGTGGCGGTGGCGAGGGTGGTCTTGCCTACGCCGCCCTTGCCGCCAAAGAACATGATGGGCGCGGTTTCTAGCAGCATTGAATATTCTCCAGGGGTGATTTATCCATGCCCATGCGCGTGTGCCAGGCGTGGAAATCTTCGTAGACCAGCGGCAATAGCTCCAGCGTGTAGTAGCTGGCGGGGTTGGGGATGCCGAGCGCCTCCGAGGCCACCAGCATCATAAATAGGTCATCTTCTTGCTGCTGGGCCTTGGCAAATACGGCGCGGTACGGGGCTTGGTAGAACTCATTGAGCCCCGCGCCGAAGGCCTTAAGCTTGTCGAGCATGCTGGGGAAGGGGAGCGTCGGTATCGTCATCGGTCCACTCCAGCGGCGGTTCCTTGCGCGCGTTGGAGATGGCGCCGATCGACTCCACGATGACCCAGATGGAGGCGATGACGATGACGACGTCCATGCCGAAGAGCAGCCAGTTCTGATCTGTAAACAGGGATTTCAGCTGTAGCAGCGCTGCCCACAGCGACATGATGGTGACAAAAATGAGCGGGATGATAACCGGCAGGGTGGGCCGGCGCAGGTGGGTGAGGATGACCACGACGATGGCCAAGGACAGGCTGGCCATGAGCTGGTTGGTGGTACCGAAGAGCGGCCAGATGGTCATGCCGCCGGACCCGTCCGCGCCCGCCGAGAAGGTCAGGCCGAAGGCCAGGCCCACCGCGATGATGGTGGAAACCAGCGCCGTGATGCGGATGCCCAAGATCTCGCCGATTTCCTGGACCACGATGCGCTGCAGGCGCACGCCGGAGTCCATCGTGGTGGCGGCGAAGAGCACGGCCATGGTTGCCAGGATGGTGGCAGACAGCGAGGTGGGAATGCCCAGGCCCTCGTTCATCAGCGCACCGCCGCCCTGTACGAAGGCGTTGACGCCGCCGGAGTTCCACTCGGCGTAGACTTCCTCCCAATTCGCCAGGGTCTTAAAGCCGGCGGTGGTGGCGATGATGGTGCCGAGCGCCAGCAGGCCCTCGCCCACCGCGCCGAAGTAACCCACGAAGCGAACGTCGGTTTCCTTATCAATCTGCTTCGACGAGGTACCCGAGGCCACGATGCCGTGGAAACCAGAGATGGCGCCGCAGGCGATGGTGACAAAAAGCAGCGGGAAAATCCCGGGGGTGCCCTCAGGAACATTCTCGCGCACGGCAGGGGCGGCGAGTTCCGGACGGGTGATGAGGAAGGAGCCGTACAAGATGATAAGACCTACGAAAAGCTGCAGGCCATTGATGTAATCGCGCGGCTGGAGCAGCACCCACACCGGCAGCAGCGAAGCAATGAAGGCGTAGATAAATAGCAGGATGATCCACACGCCGTTGGCGGGAATGCCCAGGACCGTCTCTGGCAGCACGACCGGGAAGCGGTCACCCAGAACCATCAGCGAATACAGCGCCACCACGCCCACCAGGGACACCAGCGGCAGGTTCCAGTTCAGGCGGTAGATGGCCTGGCCAATCAGCAGCGCGACGGCGATTGCACCCCACGTGGGAATGACCGCCGAGGGTGTAGAAATAAGCAGGTTCGAAATCACCACGGCGAACGCGGCATTGACCATGAGCAGCAGCAAGAAGATCACGATGAGGAAGAGGTTGCGCCCGCGCTTGCCGATGTAGCGCCCCGACAACGTACCAATCGACTGACCCTTGTGCCGCTGCGATGCCCACAGCGCACCCAGGTCATGCATGCCGGCGATGAAGAAGGTGCCTAACGTGACCCACAGGAATGCCGGGAGCCAGCCCCAAATGACGGCCACTGCCGGGCCGATAATCGGTGCCGCACCCGCCACGGAAGTGAAGTGGTGGCCCCACAGCACGTATTTATTGGTGGGAACGTAATCCACGCCGTCTTTGAGGCGGTGCGCCGGGGTGGTGTAGTTCTCTGATAGCCGGAAGATGCTCTTGCCCAGGAATTTGGAATAGAGCAGGTAGCCGGCCAGCATCATCGCCACGCCGATGATGACAAGGATGAGAGAGTTCATGGCTGTGTCTCCTTGCGCGTCGAAGGTGAGGTGTTGTGTATCACAGGTCTGAACAGTATGTCACGGTTCACACAAATTCTTGCAGTGCGGGTGAATTAAGGGGGTGGTGTTCCACTATGTGGACGCGCGGGAGTGGATCGCAGGGGCTTATGCGTGCTCGACGCCGCTTGGGAGACATGGCTGGGTCAAATCGCGGGTAGCGGCCGGGATTAAAGGACTCTGCTGGCGCGGCATGGAGCCAGTCGTGCCGAAGTACCGTGGTTAACGGCGAAGGCTCACTCGACTGGACTTATGGAGGAGTCGTTAGCTCGCTTCCTACAGTTGGGAGCCCTTTGGTGGCGGCACTTGTAAATCTTGACGAAATATCTCAAAAATTTCCGAACAGCAGCTTTTTGGTTAGGTAGCGAATGATCCGATTTTCGGTCTGGATAGTCTACTGGAGCTCGAATTCTACAACGTCAACTTCGTCTGTATCCGCTAATCCGGGGTAGTGGGTATCTAAAGCTTCGTGAAGCTCGGATAGAGAATTGAACCCGTCATTTTTAGCTTGCTTTTCCGACAGTAGCCCGCGCTGGGTAGATACAACGGCTGTGACCTGTGCGGGTAGCGTGACAACTTCTCCGGTTTCCTTCTCAAAGACTATTTGGGCTTTTCCTTCATAGAAGGGATCATCTACTCGGATTGTTTGTTGCTTTTCTCCGCTCCGAATGGAATCCTCGTAGCCTTCCCACATGTAGATACGCTGCTCTTTTTCCATATCTCGCCAGTTAAACGCGAATGGAAGAAGCTCTTCCACGGTGAGCGCTTCAAGGCCGTTGCTTCCGCGCACAATACACTGGATGGATGGATCGACATCAAAAAGTACCTGGCGGCATTTACCACAGGGTGAAATTACTTGTCCGGTAGGTCCATATACGGCGACCATTGCTTGGATGGGATCCTCTGGGTAACTAGCGGCATGGTTTGCTAAAGCAGAGACTTCACCGCAGGGGCCACCAAGGAAATGGTGTGCGTTTAAACCGAGAACCTGTTTTCCTGATTTGGTCAGGAGGGCTGCGGCGACGGTGTGGTCGCCTCCGTCTTGGAAACGCTGCGCATGGGCGGTTGCTTTGGCTGTTAATTCCCGAAGTTCGTTAGTAATCACGCTTCAATGGTAGTAACTACTAGCAGCATCGATCTATTTAAAGACAGGGGCCAATCAAATCTGGATTTCCTGGGTTTGCTTGATCGCAGGAAACCTTAGCTCCGAGGCGGCACTTGGTTTATTCTTCTTTGGCTGAGCAGAGTGCAATTAAAGTGGCCCGATATAAGTACCTCGAAACCGATGCTCAAAGGCTGGGTCGCAGAAAATGCTAGGCAAGCCCAGGGCATTCAGGCATGTCACTCGCCCTTGGATTTATTGGCTTCTTCATAGAGTATGGGGCTTGGCCTTAATAACGGTCGGAAGAGTAGCTTGGCCTGCAATGATCTGTGCAAAATCAGTATCCATAGACCTAAGTAAGCGTATCGCGTAGCGATGCGTAGACCAGAGACGATTAATATCAAGCATTGGCCGTAGATGAGCAGCTCGGTTTCTCATCCACCGTAGTTCATGGGCATAGCGATATACCGCTTCATGTCGAACGCCGTGAAATCCTGATGACAGTGCTGAGTTCCATATTTCGACTCGTTTGTTTCGAGGACCAGCATTCGGGGAAGGAAGAATGCTAGTCCATGAACCGAAGTTCAAACTCGCCACCAAATCATCGTGAGTTGGTGGAACGGACCTCACAGAACGGCTACCGGGATGGGGCTTAGCATAATTATCTAGTGCCTTCTTCTCCCACCACCTTGGATATAGGTCTGAATCATTTCGGGGCTGCCATGAAGCGGGGACATTGGGACGAACTAGATGTTGCAAAATCGTTGGAGCCGGATTCACAATCCAATCTTCATGACCTCCGAGAGCAGCATTCCATTGACGGAGACGCATATCGATTGTGTCACGAAGCAAGACTTCAACTATCCCCGTCAGCTCGGTAACCGCGCTGGAGGCTTGTATATTCCATAGATAAAGCTGAGCTGCCTCAACAAGCCCTACCGTGGCTTGCTTATATGTCTGGAAGCGCGCAGGAGGGATAGCCCGTTCTATTTGCCTAGCCGCACGATATGTCAGTTTAGGCATCACACACTTGTCTTTCTTTTAGAATAGGTATAAAATCTTAGCTATAAAGCGGGACAGTACCCGCAGCTACAGAATACCGGCGCTGAGAAACTATCTCAGGGCCGGATTCTTTTTATAGGTGGGGAACGCAGGCTTAAACGATATTTTGTAGGAATCGTTAGTGTTCTCAGTCGATACAACGTCATGGTGTGTGCTTGCGGTCTGTGCGCCCTTTCGCTGCTTTGGTAGACATAGCTGGGCCAAATCGCGGGTAGCAGCTGGGATCGACTACCCTAGGCTAACGTGAGCGAGCAGAAGAATAATGAAGTAAATGATGTCCCTGAGCAGCTGCGCATCCGCCGCGAAAAGCGCGACCGCCTGCTGGAATCCGGCGTAGAGGCCTACCCGGTATCCGTCGAGCGCACCACCTCCCTAAAGGATCTGCGCCATGATTTCCGCGTAGTGGCCGAGGGTGAGGAGCCGGGCAATGAAGAGGGCGTGACCTATTTGGCCGCTGGTGAGGAAACCGAGGTCACCCACGCTATCGCTGGCCGCCTTATCTTCATGCGCAATACCGGCAAGCTGTGCTTTGCCACCTTGCAGGACGGCGATGGCACCCAAATGCAGGCCATGCTTTCGCAGGCCAAGGTGGGCAAGGAGCGCCTCGATGCCTGGAAGTCCGATGTGGACTTGGGCGACTTCATCTCCGTTAGCGGCCACGTGGTTGCGTCCCGCCGTGGCGAGCTGTCCATCATGGCTGAGGAATGGACCATGGCGGCTAAGTCCCTGCGCCCGCTGCCGGTGTCCTTCGCGGAAATGGCTGAAGATACCCGCGTGCGCCAGCGCTATAACGACCTCATTATCCGCGAAGAGGCCCGCAAGAACGCCATGGTGCGCGTGAAGGTCATGCGCGCGCTGCGCAATTACCTGGAAGGCCAGGACTTTGTAGAGATCGAAACCCCGATGCTGCAGACCCTGCACGGTGGTGCGGCCGCTCGCCCGTTTATCACCCACTCCAATGCGCTCGATATTGACCTCTACCTGCGCATTGCCCCGGAGCTGTACTTGAAGCGCGCCGTCGTCGGTGGCATCGACCGCGTCTTTGAAATCAACCGCAACTTCCGCAACGAGGGCGTGGACCGCTCCCACTCGCCGGAGTTCGCCATGCTAGAGACCTACGCCGCCTGGGGCGATTACAACGATTGCGCCCGCATGACCCGCGAATCCATCCAGTCCGTGGCCCGCGAGGTCTTTGGTTCCACTACCGTCACGCTTGCCGACGGCACCGATTTCGACTTCGGCGGCGATCAATGGCCCGAAATCGAGATGTATCCTTCCCTGAACGAGGCCTTGCAGCGCAAGTTCCCTGGCCAGCCGGAGGTCACCATCGATACCGACGTGGAGACCTTGAAGGGCATTGCCAAGGTCATCGGCCTCGACGTGCCGCAGGGCGAGGGCTGGGGCCACGGCAAGCTGGTGGAGGAAATCTGGGAGGTCCTGTGCGAGGACCAACTGGAAGGCCCCATTTTTGTGAAGAACTTCCCGGTGGAGACCTCCCCGCTAACCCGCCAGCACCGTTCCGAACCCGGCGTGACCGAAAAGTGGGACCTCTACGTGCGCGGCTTCGAGCTGGCCACCGGCTACTCGGAGCTTGTCGATCCCGTTGTCCAGCGCGAGCGCTTCGAGGATCAGGCCCGCCTTGCCGCCGGCGGCGATGAGGAAGCCATGGTCTTGGACGAGGACTTCCTCGCCGCGATGGAACAGGGCATGCCGCCCACGGCCGGTACCGGTATGGGCATGGACCGCCTGCTCATGGCCCTGACCGGCCTCGGTATCCGCGAGACCGTGCTCTTCCCACTGGTAAAGCCGGAACAGAAGTAGTCCATACCCGGCGCTCCCACTCGGTGCCCACCCGCGCGGGCACCGTTAGCGCAACGACACCGGCTGCAGCCTTCCTTTGGCTGCAGCCTTTTTGTTTGCCCATTGCACCCGCCGCGTGTGCCTCGCAGCCCGAGTCGCACGCCTACTTCTGCCTACTTCTATCGACTTCACAAAAGTGCAACCTCCTCGGTGATATCTGAGCGGAAAATGCTACATTTCAGGGCCGAGTTTGCTCAGTTATCACCGAGGACCTATTGCATCAGACGTTGTGCATCGGAGGTCGCACTTTGCTGGAGGAACAGAAGTATCCCGCAACGCTGCTGCAATCACCGAATCCGCCGACTTCGCTGGGGTCGGCGGAGTTTGTTTTTGCAATCGCGGGCAGCAGCGCCGGTAGGGCTTGCAAACTCATGTGATGGTGCACATACTGTGCGAAACTGAATATATGAAAAGAATCGTATCTCTCCTATCCGTCCCCTTATTAGCAGTCGGCCTCGCGTCGTGCTCTTCGCCCGACGATGACGCGGAGAACCAGGCCTTTAGTTCGCCCACAACGCAGGCATCCTCGGAAGAAACCTCCGCTCCTGAGTCAACGGAAGAGACAACCACAACGACTAAGCAGACGGAGGAAGAGAAAGATTCTCACGGTCTTAAACAGCGCGATGCCAAAGATTATCTCGCGACCGGTCCCGCATACGAGCAGATGAACTCTTGAGGAGTAAAAAGCCCCGATGGGAAGGTTCAGTGCTCCTTGAATGAGCAATCTGAAGGCCCGTGGTGCTCCGTACAATTCTCCGACCCACCAATTCTGCCGGACCCGGAAATCCCGCAATGGGAAACCAATATGGTTAGCTACAAGAAAGGCGCAGGGTTCTTTCCTGCGGCTGTAGTCGAGCCGGGCGATCTTGTTCCAGCACAACCACTCAAGGTCGGCGAAGAGGTAGAAATCAGTGGCGTGACCTTTTCGGCCCCACATGAGGATGAATTTATGGTCACCGTCAACGGCCACCACTTCACTCTTAAAGATAACGGTCAGTTCTCCGCCGATACCTATCCATTAGAACCGGATTCCAACGGCTATGCGGCGCCAGGCACCATCTGTGGACAGATGGACACTCAATGGGGCCTTAAGAATGTCTATGCGCAGGTAGATGGCACCAACTGTCCCAAGGCAATGGAAGTGGTGGATTACTATGTGCACTATGAGTTCAAGCCTAAAGAGGTCAATACGCGTGGCATCCTGAATATCGGCGAGTGGGAATGCAGCTTTGCTGCACCGAAATTCCTCGATGACACTGAGCCAAGCAACAGATTGCCCAATTGTCAGGACCGGAGCGGGATTAGCCGCGTCGTGCTGCTCGACGCGTAACCTCGATTAGCCTGCCAGGGGCCCAGCGGAGGTATCGCCGCGCAGGCGCTTGATGATGTTTTCTGCAGAAATCAGGCACATAGGCACGCCGACGCCCGGCACGGTGGTCGCACCAGCGTAGTAGAGGCCGGCCACCTTGCGCGAGGCATTGCGCCCGCGGAAGAATGCAGATTGAAATAGCGTATGCGCTGGCCCCAAAGCTCCACCTGACCAGGAGTGATAGCGCTCGGCAAAATCGGCTGGTCCGAGACTGCGTGTGATGGTGAGTCGCTCGCGGAGGTCAGGAATATCGGCGGTGCGGGAAAGCTGGTCGAGGGCGGCATCGGCAATAGCAGCAACGCGCGGGGAAGCCTCGGAGTGGTAGGCATCGCCGTGCCCGTAGGCTTCTGCAGCGGGTACGGGGATGAGGAAGAACAGGTTTTCGTGGTCTTCCGGTGCGACATTCGCGTCGGTGGCAGAAACCTTCGAAACGTAGATGGACTCAGAGGCGCCGAGGGGACGTTCTGGGTCCGGTGCGGAAAAGACCGCGCGGAAATCGGGGTCCCAGTCCTGGCTGAACAAAAAGGTATGGTGAGCTAGCTGCGGGAGCTTGCCCTGCACACCGGCAAGTACCACCACGGTGCCCAGCCCCGGATTGCGGCGGGCCCAGTAGCGCTCCGGATAGGTGCGCAGTTTCCGGGGAAGCAGCTGATTTTCGGTATGGTGCAAATCCGCGGCGGAGACCACAATATCGGCATCGATATGCCCGGTTGTCGTGCGGACGCCGGTGGCACGTGTGGAAGACCCGCTGGCGGTGGTGATGGCGGTGACCTCTTCGCCCAAGCGGAATGTGGTGCCGAATTTTTCTGCTTGGCGGTAAATGGCCTGCACCACTGCGTGGAATCCGCCGAGGGGGTAGCACACGCCTTCCACCAGGTCGGTATGGCTTAAAAGGGAATACAGTGCTGGGGCCGCGGCGGGCTCGGAAGAGAGAAAAACCGCTGGGTAGCTCAGAATCTGGCGCAGGCGCGTATCCGAAAATTGCCCGTTGACGTGCTTTTGCAAGCTGGTAGTCAGCAGCGCTGCAATCCGCGCTAGCCGATGCCGAATATCTGCATGCACCAGGTTCAACGGCGCCGAAAATGTGGTGTACAAAAAGTGATCGAGCGCTACGTGGTAGGCGTCGCTGGCATCTGCTAAATAAGTGCGCACCTGGCTGCCGGCACCTGGTTCAATCGATTCGAAGAGGTGGGCAACGTTATCGGTCCCGGAATGTACATCCACGGGGGTGGGGCGCGCGGCGGTGCCAGGAGCGGACTCGCCGGGGCCGCCGGTATAGACGCGGTAATCGGGTGAGAGGCCCACCAGATCCAGTTCCTTTTCTGTCGAGGTACCGCAGAGGGAAAAGAAGTGGTCGAAGGCATCCGGCATGAGGTACCAGGACGGTCCGGTATCCCAGCGGAACCCCGCCTCCGTATAGCTGCCCGCGCGTCCGCCTACCTCGTCTAGGGAATCTACGACGGTAACCTCGTAGCCCTCTTTTCCCAGGAGGGCAGCGGTGGCAAGGCCGGCGATGCCGGCCCCGATGACGACAGCGTGCATAATGTTCTCCTTAGTATTCAGTCTTCGGCGGGGTTCTTCATCTACGTGCGGGTTCATCTACGTGCGGTGCGCTATCGCACCGCACGCACCGCACGCACCGCGCGGGCGGCCAGCCATGCCTTGGTGCGATTCGGCACGGATATGCGGGTGGTTTTTAACTCCGCGGCGGGGGTAGCGGCGAGCTGGTTGGTGAGCTCGGCAAAGATATCGGCGGCCGCGCGCACGCCAACGCGGGCGGATAACGGCAAGAGGTGTATGGCTTTTTCGGCGGCGGCGAGCTCGCGGCGGATTTCGGCGATGAGGGCGGACTTGGCGGCCTCGGAAAGCTCGCCACCAGCGGCCTGCGGGAAATAGGCCCGGCCCAGGACCGAGGAGTCCTCGCCCAGATCCCGCAGGAAGTTAATCTTTTGAAACGCGGAACCCAAGTAGCGCGCACCGCGGTCCATCGTGGCGCGATCGGCGGCGGAGACGGTCTCTTCCGCCAAGAAGACCTGCACACACAATAAGCCGATGACCTCGGCGGAGCCGTAGATATACTCGGCGAGCTCGGAAGCGGAATACTCCCGATGGGTGAGATCTGCGCGCATGGAATCGAAAAAAGCCACGAGATGATCGCGCTGGAAGCCGCAGCGCCTGGCGGTAATGGCATAAGAGTGCACGACGGGATCGGTGTGCAGCCTTTTCTCCGGCGCCGCCAAGATAGCGGCCTCGTAGGCATCGAGCGCGGCGGCGGCATCGATGCGGGCTTGATGTGCGGTGCCATCGACAAGCTCGTCCGCGATGCGCACCACGGCATAAAGGTGGCGGATGTCTTCGCGCACCCGCCCGCGCAACAGGCGCGTGGCCAGGGAAAAACTGGTGGAATACTGCCCCATAACCCGCGCGGCCGCGCGCGAGGCCGCCTGGTCATAGCGAGTCAACATACTTGCAAAAGTAGCACGCGCCCAAAGCACCCTAGCGGTTGGTGGCCCGCGGCTGGCCCTCGGCAAAGCCGGCGGCAGATTGCACGCCCACGGTGGCGCGCTCGTGGAAGCTTGCCAGCGAATCGGCCCCGGCATAAGTACAGGATGAGCGCACGCCGGAGATGATGCGGTCTACCAAATACTCCACGCCGCCGTGCTCCGGATCGAGGTAGATGCGCGAGGTGGAAATGCCTTCCTCAAACATCTCCCGACGGGCGCGCTCGAAGGCTTCGGTGGCGGAATTGCGCCCGCGCACCGCCCGGCGCGAGGCCATGCCGAACGATTCCTTATAGAACGAGCCATCAGCGTCCTTGTGCAGGTCACCGGGGGATTCAAAGGTGCCGGCGAACCAGGAACCAATCATCACATTGGACGCGCCCGCAGCCAGTGCTAGGGCCACGTCGCGGGGATCGCGCACGCCGCCATCGGCCCACACGTGCGCGCCGACCTCGCGGGCCGCGGACGCGCACTCCAGCACGGCGGAAAATTGCGGGCGGCCCACGCCGGTTTGCATGCGGGTGGTGCACATCGCGCCGGGGCCCACGCCGACCTTGATAATATCCGCGCCCGCCGCGGCCAGCTCGCGCACGCCGGCGGCCGTGACCACGTTACCGGCGGCAATCGGCAGTCCCAGATCCAGGGCCTTGACTTTGCGCAGCGCCGCCAGCATGCTGTCTTGATGCCCGTGGGCGGTATCGATGACGAGGACGTCAGCGCCGGCATCGGCAAGCGCCCGCGCCCTGTCCTCAACGTCGCCATTAATGCCCACCGCAGCACCGATGTGCAGGCGCCCCTGCTTGTCGATGCCCGGCTTATACATCGTCGCCCGCAGCGCACCCTTGCGCGTCAAAATGCCCGCCAGCGTGCCATCCGGATTGACCACTGGGGCGAGCTTGCGCGAGGTTGCGCGCAGGCGGGTAAAGGCCTCCTGCGGGTCGATGCCCACAGGCAAAGTGACCAAATCAGTGGTCATGAGCTCGCCCACGGCGGTGAAATTATCCTGCCCGCGCAGATCCTTTGGCGTGATGATGCCTACCGGCAGCGCGCCGTCGACCACGATGGCCGCGCCGTGGGCGCGCTTGTGCAAAAGGTTGCTGGCATAGCCCACCGTATGGTGCGGCTTGATGGTGATAGGGGTGTCATAGACCAGGTCGGCGGCCTTTACCGAGGCGATCGTCTCCGCCGCGGCCTCCAGGCTGAGGTCCTGCGGCAGGATGGCCATGCCGCCGCGCCGGGCGATGGTTTCTGCCATGCGGCGGCCGGCCACAGCGGTCATATTCGCCACGATGAGCGGGATGGTATTGCCCGTGCCATCGGCCGCGGTGAGGTCGACCGCCTGCCGCGAGCCAACATCTGAGTGGTTCGGCACCATAAATACATCCGAGTAGGTCAGCTCGTAGGGCGGGCGGGAATCATTGAGGAAATGCACTGTGAGATTGCCTAACGTGAATCGAGGGTGCAGGAAAAGACATCTAAATCATACGCCCCAAGTTTTGCAGGTTTAGCCAAGTCAGTATCCTGATTTGGTGTCTCAGAATCCCGCTCCGAAAATCTCCGCAGAGGTCATAGTCAACCTCACCATCTTGGTGCTCTCCGCGATGGTGATGATTTTGAATGAAACCGCCCTTTCGGTGGCGCTGCCCACCATCATGGCGGATTTCTCCATCCCGGCGACCTCCGCGCAGTGGCTGCTGACCGGCTTCTTGCTCACCATGGGTGTGGTCATTCCCACCACCGGGTTCCTGATGGATAAATTCACCACCCGGCAGATTTTTGGCGCCTCCACCGGCGTTTTCCTCACGGGCACGGTGCTGGCGGCCCTCGCCCCGGCCTTTGGGTTGCTGCTTGCCGGCCGCGTGCTGCAGGCCGCCGGTACCGCCCTGATGATTCCTACCCTTATGACCGTGGCCATGACGCTCGTTCCACCGCAACGCCGCGGCACCGTCATGGGCATTATCACCGTGGTCATCTCCGTGGCGCCGGCCCTGGGCCCCACCGTCGGCGGGTTCATTTTGAGCATGGCGACCTGGCACGTCATCTTCTGGACCATGGTCCCGCTCATCGCCGCCATTTGCATCGCCGGCTACTTCCGCCTGGTCAATGTGGGCGAGCGCAGGGATACCCCGCTCGATATTCCGTCGGTATTCTTATCCGCCCTGGCCTTCGGCGGGCTCATTTATGGCCTATCGTCCATCGAGAAGATGGTGGAGGGTGGCTCGCTTGCCGATGCCCTCGTGCTCCTCCTCGGCGTCCTCACCCTCATTACCTTTACCGTGCGCCAACTCCGGCTGGCTAAGGTAAACCGCGCGCTTTTGGACCTGCGCCCGTTTAAGGTCCGCAATTTCACCCTCGCGGTCATCGCCATGCTGCTCATGTTCGCCCTGCTGCTGGGCACGGTGAATATCCTGCCCATTTATCTACAGACCTCGCTGGCGGTATCCTCGCTGGTCACCGGCCTCGTGGTGATGCCCGGCGGCCTTTTGCAGGGCGGGATTTCCCCGATTGTGGGACGGATTTATGACGCCCTTGGGCCTCGGCCGCTGTTGATTCCCGGCGCAGTCATGTTTTCTACCGGCATCTGGCTGATGACCCTGCTGACAGAAAACAGCGAGGTGTGGATGGTCATCGGCATGCATATCCTGTTCGCCGTGGGCATCGCGCTCATGATGACCCCGCTGATGACGGTCTCGCTGTCCTCGCTTCCCGATGACCTCTACTCCCACGGCTCTGCCATTCTAAATACGCTGCAGCAACTCGCCGGCGCGGCGGGTACCGCCTTCCTCGTCGCCTTTTTGACCAGCGGCACCAAATCCGGCCAAGCCGAGGGGATGAGCGAGGCCGCCGCCACCGCCCAAGGCGCGCACTGGGCCTTCCTTTTCGCCGGCGTGCTCTCGCTTTTCGTGCTCGTGCTAGCGCCCCTGCTCAAGCGCGTGCCCGCCGAAGACTAGTCCCCGCGCCGGGAAGCTGCACGTCGCCCGACGCGCCGACGGAGTGGCCTCCGCGCGGGCGTTCCGGGCCATCCCGCCGCCGGTTATCTTGCGGCGCCTACTGCGCACACAGCGGCAGCTTTAGCCGCGCGGCTTCGGCATCGTCGCCCCACACCATGAAGATGGACTGAGTACCCTCCACGGCCATGACGTAGGTCTGCGGATCCGTTGAGGCCTCGTAGCTTTGGATGGTGCACCTATCGTTAGACAGCTCTACTGGGGCAGCGTCTGGGAGGACGGCATCGCGTTCTTCCACGCTGGGGTAGTAGGCGGCGGTGTAGTCGAAACCGTCTCCCGAGCAGGTGATCTTCGCTTCTTGACCATCCTCTGGGGCGCGGGAGGAACACTCCGCGCCGAGCTCGCCGTCTTGGCCGCTGCGCGAGCCAATCAGGCTCGGATAAGCATTCGCTAGGTTCTTTTCCTTGTCATCCCAGCTGGGGTAGGACAGGAAATACCACAACGCTCCCGCCGCAGCCACTGCGATGACGGCCAAAACAGAAATGAGCGCGATGAGCCCGCCCTTGCCCTTCTTCTTTGGCGGGGCCGCATTCATCGGTGGTACCGGCTGTTGCTGGTATTGCTGTTGATACTGCGGCTGATACTGGGGGCCCGCCTGGTTCTGCGGCGGGAACTGCTGCTGCGGTTGCGGTGGGAACTGTTGTTGTGGCTGGGACTCGGGCTCTTCGGCCTGCACCGGCGGGAACTGCGAAGTATCGAGATCGCGCTCGGGGCGCAGCGCTGCCACCACCTCTTTGGCGCTCGAGTAATCTTTGTCCGGCGTAAAGGAAGGGCACGTGGCGGCAACGAGTTTTTGGAAGGCGCGGACGGCATCGGCGCCGGTCACGCTCTCGGCCTTTTCTGGAGTTTTCTCGGCGGTTTCCTCCGCCGATTCCTCCGCCGTGCTGGCACCACCTGGGCCCGCGGCGGCGAGGACGGCGACCTCTTTATCCTCATCCACGAACACGCGCTCAGCCTTGAGCCCATGGACGGCGAAATCCGCGTGGTTGCGGCTAATCAGGAAATCCACCGCGCCGGCCACGGGGGTGAGGATTTCTTGGGCGCGGGGTTTGGTGGGGGCATCAGCAAGCGCGGGCAAGGCTGTGCCCTTACAGCCCTTGCGGACCAAGAATTCCTGGCCATCTGCGGTGGTGCCAGAGCCCTCCAAGGCGGCGAGCGCGGGGTGGTGCAGGCCGTGCAGGGCGGTAGAGGCCTTGACGATGCCCTCTACCCCCGCCGCGAAGATCTCCACCGTGAGTTCCTCATGGGTGGAGCCGTCCTCCACGGCAAAAAGGGTGGAATTGGGCCCCTCATCCAGCACTGCCTTTTCGTGCAGGTTGTGCTGGGAAGCAAAGAATTCGGGAAGGTGCGGCACGGCTGTTTTATTCCTTCGTATCTACGAGACGGCAGGGAGAATGTAGAAGATTCTAGGCTAAATAGAGCCTGTTCGCTACCGGCGTACACCCATGTGAGCTGCGAGTATGGGCGGTTTGGGGCGTTTATAGGGCAATGGGGGCCAAAAAGAGGAAATCCTTTGGGTCGTGCGGCGTTACAGTGGGTACCACATTAGAAGCGAAAGTTTAGGGGAGTCATGTTCGAGAGGTTTACAGACCGTGCTCGTCGCGTCATCGTTTTGGCGCAAGAAGAAGCACGCATGCTTAACCACAACTACATCGGAACTGAGCACATCCTGCTCGGCCTTATCCACGAGGGAGAAGGTGTAGCTGCCAAGGCTCTAGAGTCCATGGGCATTTCTTTGGAGGACGTGCGCCGTGAGGTAGAGGAGATCATTGGCCAGGGCAGCCAGCCGCACACCGGCCACATTCCTTTTACCCCGCGCGCTAAGAAGGTCCTCGAGCTGTCCTTGCGCGAGGGCCTGCAGATGGGGCACAAGTACATCGGCACGGAGTTCCTCCTGCTCGGACTTATCCGTGAGGGCGACGGCGTTGCCGCACAGGTGCTGACGAAGCTCGGCGCTGATCTGCCGCGCGTGCGCCAGCAGGTTATCCAGCTGCTGTCCGGCTACGAGGGCGGCCAGCAAGAAGGCGGCGGCGACTCGAACCAGGCCCCAGGCCCCATCGGCGCGGGCGCAGGTCCCGGTGCCGGTGCCGGTGGGCGCGGTGGTTCCGGCGGCTCGGGCGAGCGCTCCAACTCGCTCGTGCTAGACCAGTTTGGCCGCAACCTCACCCGGGCAGCCAAGGACGGCAAGCTAGACCCCGTCGTGGGCCGCGAGTCCGAGGTTGAGCGCATCATGCAGGTGCTCTCGCGCCGCACCAAGAACAACCCAGTGCTCATCGGTGAGCCTGGCGTTGGTAAGACCGCAGTGGTTGAGGGCTTGGCGCTGGACATTGTTAACGGCAAGGTCCCAGAAACTCTCAAGGACAAGCAGCTGTACTCGCTTGACCTGGGTTCTTTGGTTGCCGGTTCCCGCTACCGCGGTGACTTTGAGGAACGCCTGAAGAAGGTTCTTAAGGAAATTAACCAGCGCGGCGACATCATCTTGTTCATCGATGAGATCCACACCCTCGTCGGTGCCGGTGCTGCCGAAGGTGCCATCGACGCCGCTTCGCTGCTAAAACCCAAGCTGGCCCGCGGCGAGCTGCAGACCATCGGTGCTACCACCCTGGATGAGTACCGCAAGCACATCGAAAAGGATGCCGCGCTGGAGCGTCGTTTCCAGCCGGTGCAGGTCGATGAACCTTCGCTGGATGACACCTTCCTCATCCTGAAGGGCCTGCGCGATAAGTACGAGGCGCACCACCGCGTGTCCTACACCGATGAGGCGCTGCACGCCGCCGCGCAGCTGGCGGACCGCTACATCAATGACCGCTTCTTGCCGGACAAGGCCGTCGACCTCCTCGATGAGGCCGGTGCCCGCATGCGCATTAAGCGCATGACCGCCCCGAAGGGCCTGCGCGAGGTCGATGACCGCATTGCCGAGGTTCGCCGGGAAAAGGAAGCGGCTATCGATGCCCAGGACTTCGAAAAGGCCGCCGGTCTGCGCGATGACGAGCGCAAGCTGGGCGAGGAGCGCTCCGAGAAGGAAAAGCAGTGGCGCTCCGGTGACCTGGAGGAAATCGCCGAGGTGGGCGAGGACCAAATCGCTGAGGTCCTGGCGCACTGGACCGGCATCCCCGTGCTGAAGCTGACGGAGAAGGAATCTTCCCGCCTGCTCAACATGGAAGAGGAGCTGCACAAGCGCATCATTGGCCAGGACGAGGCGGTCAAGTCCGTCTCCCGCGCCATCCGCCGCACCCGTGCAGGCCTGAAGGATCCACGCCGTCCTTCCGGTTCCTTCATCTTCGCCGGCCCGTCCGGTGTGGGTAAGACTGAGCTGTCGAAGTCGCTGGCTAACTTCCTCTTCGGTTCGGATGATGACCTCATCCAGATCGATATGGGTGAGTTCCACGACCGCTTCACCGCTTCCCGCCTCTTCGGTGCTCCTCCGGGATACGTTGGCTACGAAGAGGGCGGCCAGCTGACCGAGAAGGTTCGCCGCAAGCCGTTCTCCGTGGTGCTTTTTGATGAGATCGAAAAGGCCCACAAGGAGATCTACAACACCTTGCTGCAGGTGCTGGAAGACGGCCGGCTTACCGATGGCCAGGGTCGCGTCGTCGACTTCAAGAACACCGTCCTCATCTTCACCTCGAACCTGGGTACCCAGGACATCTCGAAGCCGGTGGGCTTGGGCTTTACCGGCGCTAGCGAGAACGATTCGGACGCCCAGTACGAGCGCATGAAGGCGAAGGTTAACGACGAGCTGAAGAAGCACTTCCGCCCCGAGTTCCTGAACCGTATCGATGACGTCGTGGTCTTCCACCAGCTCACCCGCGAGCAGATCGTGCAGATGGTTAACCTGCTCATTGACCGCGTGGGTACCCAGCTGGAAGAGCGCGATATGGGCATCGAGCTCACCGATAAGGCCCAGAACCTCCTGGCCCAGCGCGGCTTCGACCCGGTTCTTGGTGCCCGCCCGTTGCGTCGCACCATTCAGCGCGATATCGAGGACCAGCTCTCGGAGAAGATTCTCTTCGGCGAGATTGGCGCCGGCGAGATCATCTCGGTCGACGTTGAAGGCTGGGACGGCGAGTCCAAGGACGACTCCGGCGCTACCTTCACCTTCACCCCGCGCCCGAAGCCGCTGCCGGATGACATCGATGAGCCCTCGCTTGCCGATGCCTCCGTGCGCGACAACAACCCCTCCGACGAGGCCGCCGACGGTTCCGCTTCGGATAATTCCGACTCCGATTCCGATGGCGACAACGGCGACGGTAACGGCGGCCCAGAGGGCGACGATCCGAAGGATGGTGGCCCGAAGGACGGCGGTTCCGGTTCCAGCAATGATGGCATCGACACCAACGGCGAGCCAGATGTCATTTCCCCGGACGTGCCTTCGGAAAAGCCGGGGCTCGGCAACTCCGACGACGATGGCAAGAACCCGCCACCGGCAGGCGCTGGCCAGCCGATGTAACTAATCGGCTAAGCCCCGCCCCCGTGCGGGCCTGCATAAACCACCCACGGTTCCACCGCGAACCCTGGGTGGTTTTCGTATGCGCCCACCCATGGTCAGCTTGCTCACCAGCCGGGGCGGGCGAATGCCTCTGTCCAGCGGTATGGCGGTACAGCGGCCCGCTGGTTCTGTGGCGCAGCGTCGTGCACGGGGGTATTGCTAGAATGACCGGTTATGGGACTTCAATATCGTTCGCGCAAAAAGACCGGCAAGAATAGCTGGATTAACATCTCCGGATCCGGTGCCTCCATGTCCACGAAGATTGGGCCGGTGACCTTTAATTCCCGCGGCGGCATGTGGGTCAATCTCCCGGGCGGACTCAACTTCCGCGGTCGCTGGCGTTAGCGAGTCGCTGCGCCTAAACGCTGGCAGGCCCGCCGGGCGGTTAAACCGGCAGGCGGTTAGTCCGGCAGATGGAAGAGGCCGGCGGGGTTTTGCTCGGCGAGGCCATCGTCAAGCAGCGAAGCCAGCGCGCGGGAACGCTGCGCGGCATCGGGCCAGACTACGTCGATCGCGGACTGCGGCACTGGGTGATCGGCGGCGCGCAGCACGTCTAGGATTTTGCCGCGCACCTGCCTATCGGTCCCGGCAAATTTCTGCACGCGCTTTTTGGCGCGCGTTTGTTCCGCGGCGGAAGGTTCGGGGCATCCGGCGAGCTGCCAGGCGCAGGTCGCGCGCAGGGGGCAGCGCTTACAATCGGGATTTTTCGCAGTACACACCAGCGCGCCGAGCTCCATGAGCGCGGCGGAAAAACGCGGCCCATTGCGCTCGGGCAACAGCGCGGCCACAGCGGCGAGCTCGCGCTTGGAGGGCGACGGAGCGAGGAAATTCCCGTCTTCGGCGCGGGCATAGACACGGCGCACGTTGGTATCGACCACCGGCACGTTCTGGCCAAAGTGAAAGCACGCCACGGCGCGGGCGGTATAGTCGCCAATTCCAGGCAGCGCCAGCAGCTCATCCACGTCCGCCGGAACCTCGTCCATTACCCCCGCGCACTCCCAGAGCCGCAGCGCGCGCCGCGGGTAGCCGAGCTTGCCCCACGCGCGCAACACCTCGGCGCGGGAGGCTTGGGCGAAGTCCGCGGGGGTGGGCCAGCGCCGCATCCACTCCTCCCACACGGGGGCGACGCGCGCGACGGGGGTTTGCTGGCTCATGACCTCGGAAAGCAGCACTCCCCAGGCGGAGGTACCGGGGCGCCGCCAGGGTAAATCGCGTTCATTGGCGTCAAACCAGGAAAGAAGTGCGTGCGTATCCATCTCGCAGGACAGTCTAGGGCATTAAAATATACTTCATGCCATTAAGTAACGTTGCCCATAATCCGCAGGCCGTCTGGGAGGCCCTCCAGGCCGGAAACCAGCGCGTCATCGACGGCACCATCATGGATCTCAACAAGATTTATGAGCGCGACGGGCTCACCAAAGGCCAGGATCCCCGCGTGGTGGTCCTGGCCTGCTCCGATTCCCGCGCGCCCATCGAGCACATCTTCAATATCGGCTTTGGCGATGCCTTCGTCATCCGCACCGCCGGCCACATACTCGACGCCTCCGTGCTGGCTTCCTTGGATTATGCGCTCGACCATCTGCACCCCAACCTGCTGGTGGTCTTGGGTCACCAGTCCTGCGGTGCGGTGGCGGCCGCGGTGGATTTTGTGCGCGGCGGCGAGCTGCCCATCGGCCTGCAGCGGCCCATCATCGAGAAGGTCGCGACGTCCGCGTGGACTGCGGGGCCTGATGCCACGCTTGCCGATGTCGAGCGCCAACACACCCTCCAAACCGTCACCCAGGTAGTGGCCAGCATCCCTAATGTGCGCAAGCAGCTTGACGATGGCTCCTTCGGCATCGTCGGCGCCCGCTACCTCCTCGAGGACTCGCGCGTGGAGCCGTTGCACTCTTACGGCGTTGAGTTGACACGCGGAGCCCGCTTAGCGGATCCAGGCGCGTCTACCACTTAAAATTGAGTGCGTGAACCAGAATAAGCCCCTTCCAGAAGAGATCTATAAGCGCCGCCGGGTCGCCGCGCTTATCATCGTGATCGTCCTGGCCGTGGTGCTGATCTGGGCGGCGGTGGCCGCCTTCGGCGGCGATAGCGATGATTCCGTTGCCGCGTCCTCAGAGTCTTCGGCGGCGACCACGTCTTCGGAATCCACCAGCGAATCTGAAACCACGTCCGCGGATTCGACGAGCGAATCCGAATCCGAGTCTGCCTCTGAATCTGAGTCCGAGGCGGAGGAAGCAGGGGATGGGGCATCGGAAAGCAAGGAGCCCGAGGAGTCCGTGCACGCCGCGAAGGATACCTGCTCGCTTGAGGACTTGGAGGTGCGCACCTCCATGCTCAACTACTCCGTGCCGGACGGCGAGCTGCCGAAGTTCTTTATGACCGTGACCAACCCCACCGCCGCGGATTGCACGATCGATCTAGATGAGAACTCGCTGCGCTTCGAGGTCTACAAGATGGCCGATAACCAGCGCGTGTGGTCCGATACCGATTGCTACGCCTCCGTACAGACCGGAGAGCAGACCTTCCCCGCGGGCAAGGACCTGAAATTCGAGGCCGAATGGTCCCGCCAGGCCTCCGAACCGGGCAAGTGCACCGACCGCCCGACCGCCGAGCCGGGTGCTTACTTCGCCCACACGGTCATTGGCGATAATTCCTCCCCGCCGCAGGACTTCACCCTCCGCTAAGCGCGCGGCCTCCTTACAGTCGGCCGCGCGGAAGCAGCTCGGGCAGAACCAGCTCGGGCAGAACCAGCTCGGGCAGAACCAGCTCGGGCAGAACCAGCTCGGGCAGAAATAGCCCGTGCGGGAGCAGGTCGCGTGGAAGCAGTCCGCGCAGAGCCAGCCCGGGCGGAAGCAGGTCGCGCGGGAGCAGACCGCACGGAAGTTCGCGCCGCTGGAGCACCCGGCTCCTCGTCACCAGCCGGGCTAGAACCGGCCGGGTTAGAACCGGCCAGCGGTTACGGTTGGTCTACGGCTGGACCGCGGCGAGGGCCTCGCCAAGCGTTGCAACTTGGCGCACCTGCATGCCGTCCACGGGGTTGATTTCCCCGCGCGGGACAATCGCCCGCTTGTATCCCAGCCGCGCCGCCTCCTGCAGGCGCCGCTCAACATTGGGCACCGGCCGCAGCTCGCCTGCCAGGCCCACCTCGCCGATGACCACGGTCTTCGCAGGCAGCGGCTGCTCGTGCAGCGAGGACCACGTGGCCAGCGCCACCGCGAGGTCGGTTGCGGTTTCGGTAATCCGCATGCCGCCCACCGTGGCTACATACGCATCCTTATCGTTTGTGCGCTGTCCGGCGCGCGCCTGCAATACGGCCAGCACCATGGGCACGCGGTTGGCATCGAGTCCGGTGACCACGCGCCGCGGATTTTTCGCCACGGGGTCCACGGTCAGCGCTTGGACCTCGGCGAGGATGGGCCGCACACCGTCCATGGCGACGGTCACCGCGGAGCCATCCGGCGTCGTGCCCCGGTGGGAAAGGAAGAGCCCCGACGGGTCCGCGACCTCCCTAATACCCCCGGCGGTTTGCTCGAAACAGCCCACCTCGTCGGTCGCGCCGAAGCGATTTTTCATCCCGCGCAGCATGCGCAAGCTGGACTGGCGGTCGCCCTCGAAGTTTAAGACGACATCGACAAGATGCTCCAAAACCCGCGGGCCCGCCACGTTTCCGTCCTTGGTCACGTGCCCCACCAGCAGCACGGGGATGCCGGTGGATTTCGCCAGCGACGTCAGCGCCGCGGTCACGGCGCGCGATTGCGCGACGCCGCCGGGCACGCCTTCCACCCCCACTGCATGCATGGTCTGCACGGAGTCCACGATGATGAGGCCGGGCTTGACGGCATCTACGTGTCCAAAGACGGCGTCCAGGTTGGATTCGGCCGCGAGGTACAGCGATTCCTGCAGTGCCCCGGTGCGCTCGGCGCGGGCGCGGACCTGGCCGGCGGATTCCTCGGCGGTGGCGTAGAGGACGGTGCGGCCGAGCTGCGCCCACCGGGAGGCGACCTCGAGAAGCAGCGTGGATTTGCCCACGCCGGGCTCGCCGGCCATGAGTACCACCGAGCCCGGCACGATGCCGGAGCCCAGCACGCGGTCGAGCTCGCCGATGCCCGTGCGCACCGTCTTCGTCGCCTGCGCGCCCACCTGCGTGATGGGCTGCACCGGGCTCGCAGGCGCCACGCTCGCATGCCCCCCGCTTGCCGATGCCCCCGCCACCACCGGCGCCTTTTCCTCCATCGTGCCCCACGAACCGCAATCCGGGCAGCGCCCGAGCCACTTGGGGGAGACATAACCGCATTCGGAGCAGGTGTGGATGGGGCGAGATTTTTTGGCCATGGTGTAGAGCCTAGAACGTGGCGGCAAAAACGACGAACGCGCCCGTACTCCGCAAAGTAGGGCGCGCGTGCGGTGGCTATTAGTGGTGCGAGTTACCGGTGTTCGCGTCGGTGGTGTAGCCCTCTGGGGATTCCACGTCGCGGTCGTACTTACCGGACTCCATCTGGGAGGCGGCGACGGTGGCGTCGATCTCGATGGTGCCGTTGGAGAACTCGAAGGTCACCGGGCGGTGGCCGGCGTAGCCAAAGTCATCGTTATCCAGGTGGGTGGCCACGTACTGCACGGTCTCGGAATCGTGATCCGGGGTTGCGTCCAGGTTCTTCTGGGAGTCCGCCACGATGGAGTGATCGCGCTTAAGCGGCTGGGTCTGCTTCATCTCGACGGTCTGGCCATCGACCTTCACGGACTTCAAAGTGATGACATCGGTTTCATAGCCCTGGTTGACGGCGTTGAACTTCAGCGCGGCGCCACCGTCAGGCTCTGTCAGGATGGTGACATCGCGGACGGCAATCTTATCGTCATCGGTGCTGGCAGAAGCACCATCAACCGCAGCTACCTTCTCTGCGGTCTGGGCGATGTGGCCTGCCGAGCAAGAAGCCAGCGCCAAAGCGGAGACGGCGGTAACGGAAATAATGGCACCGCGGCGGGCGGCGGACTTCAGGGACTGCACGTTGAGCATCCTCCATCAATTGCGATCTCAGGACTTATCAAATCTTTAGCCTAGTCCCTTTCGATATAAAGTACACAGTTTCTCGCTAACCTAGCGGGTAGTCCGTGGGGGTAATCGGGGGCATCCGGTGGTAGGCATGTCGCGCGTGATAAAATAGCGGCCTTAGTTATCGGCATATTCACGGGATTATAAGGAGTGGCAATGGAATATAAGGTCGGCGAGGTCGTCGTCTACCCGCACCACGGCGCGGCGGTCATCGAGGATATCGAAACCCGCGAAATGGGCGGCGAAGAGCTGGAATACCTCGTGCTGCACATTAACCAATCCGATCTCGTCGTCCGCGTGCCCAAGAAGAATGCGGATAACGTCGGCGTGCGCGATGTCGTGGGCAAGGAGGGCCTAGAAAAGGTTTTCTCCGTGCTGCGCGATGAGGACGTGGAAGAGGCCGGCAACTGGTCCCGCCGCTACAAGGCCAACCAGGAGCGCCTGGCTTCCGGCGATATCAACAAGGTCGCAGAGGTGGTGCGCGATCTGTGGCGCCGCGATCAGGACCGCGGCCTGTCCGCCGGCGAGAAGCGCATGCTGGGCAAGGCCCGCACCATCTTGGTGGGCGAGCTGGCGCTGGCGCAGCCGGTCGATGACAAAAAGGCCGATACCATGATGGAAGAAATCGACGCCACCATCGAGCGCCACCGCGCCGCAGGTCTAGTCGATGACCAGTCCATCACCACCGATATCGACAACGACATCGATCTCGATGACCTCTCCTTCGACGACGAAGACTAAACCCCGCGTTATCGCCTTAATCGCCGCGGCCGGGCAAGGCACCCGCCTCGGCGCGGAGGTGCCCAAGGCCTACGTCGAACTTCGCGGCCGCACCCTCCTGGAGCGATCCGTGCGCACCATGGCCAACTCCGGCCTCGTGGACGAGGTCATCGCGGTGGTGAGCCCGGCCATGGAGGGGGAAGCTGGGGGCATCGTCAAGCGCGTGGGCGCAGATATCCCGGTGCGCCTGGTGCATGGGCGAGGCGAGCGCGCCGATTCCATTTGGGCCGGGCTGCAGGCCATTCCGGACGAGGATGCTGTGGTGCTCATCCACGATGCAGCCCGCGCGCTCACGCCCACCGCGATGGTCGAGCGCGTGGCGCGGCGCGTTCTTGCCGGCGCGCCCGCCGTCATCCCGGTGGTTCCCGTGACCGATACCATCAAGGAAGTCGACGGTAACGCCGTGGTTGGCACCCCCGATCGCGCCCGCCTGCGCGCCGTGCAGACCCCGCAGGGTTTCCGCCTCGCCGCGCTGCGCCAGGCCAACCTGGATTATTGGCGCGAGCAGCCGGATTTCACCGCCACGGACGATGCCAGCCTGATGGAATGGCACGGCCAGCGCGTGAAGACCGTGCCGGGCGATTTCCTCGCCTTCAAAATCACCACCCCCACGGACCTGACCCTGGCCCACGCCCTTGCAGAGGAGCAGCATGACTGAGCCCATCATTCCCCGCGTCGGCATCGCGACCGACGCCCACCAGATCGAAGCCGGCAAGCCCTGTTGGATTGCCGGGCTGCTTTTCGATGACACCCCCGGCTGCGAAGGCCACTCCGACGGCGACGTCGTAGCCCACGCGCTTGTCGATGCCCTCCTCTCCGCCTCCCACCTCGGCGATCTCGGCTCTTTCGTGGGGGTGGGCCGGCCCGAATACGACGGTGTGTCCGGCGCCCAGCTCCTGCGCGAGTGCCGTGAGCTGCTGGAAGCGGAAGGTTTTATCATCGGCAATGCCGCCGCCCAGCTCATTGGCCAGACGCCGAAGATGGGCCCGCGCCGCGAGGAAGCCGAGGCCGTGCTTTCGGAAATCCTCGGCGCTGATGTGTCCATTTCCGCCACCACGACCGACCATTTGGGCTTTACCGGCCGCAAAGAGGGCCGCGCGGCGGTGGCAACGGCCGTTGTCTGGCGGCGCCAACACTAACCCCGCGCACGGGTGATTTAGACTGGGTGGCGTGAGTACTTTGCGCATTTTTGACACAGCCACCCGCAGCCAACGCGACTTCGAGCCGATCCGCCCCGGCCACGCCTCCATCTACTTGTGTGGCGCCACCCCGCAGGCGCAGCCGCACATCGGCCACCTGCGCTCCGGCGTGGCTTTCGATATCCTGCGCCGCTGGCTGCTCGCGCAAGGCTATGACGTCGCGCTCGTGCGCAATGTCACCGATATCGATGACAAAATCCTCACCAAGGCCGCCGAGAATAATCGCCCTTGGTGGGAGTGGGTGTCCACCTACGAGCGCGAGTTCATCAAGGCCTATAACCTGCTCGGCGTGCTCCCGCCGTCCGTGGAGCCGCGCGCGACGGGGTTTGTCACCCAGATGGTCGAGTACATGCAGCGGCTTATCGACGCCGGCTTTGCCTACCCCGTTCCCGCCCAAGACGCCGAGGCCACCCCGCAGACCGATGGCGCGGCCGGATCCGTGTACTTTGACGTCGAGGCCTGGACCAAGGCAGAAGGATCCGACTACGGTGCGCTGTCCGGCAACCGCGTTGAGGAGATGGAACAGGGCGAGTCAGACAACGCGGGCAAGCGCAGCCCGCTCGACTTCGCCCTGTGGAAGGCCGCCAAGCCAGGCGAGCCGAGCTGGCCCACCCCGTGGGGTCGCGGCCGCCCGGGCTGGCACCTCGAGTGCTCCGCCATGTCGACGTACTACCTGGGCTCCAATTTCGATATCCACTGCGGCGGTTTGGACCTGCAATTCCCGCACCACGAAAACGAGATCGCGCAATCGCACGCGGCAGGCGATAAGTTCGCCAATTACTGGATGCACAACCACTGGGTGACCATGGCCGGCGAGAAGATGTCGAAATCGCTCGGCAATGTGCTTTCCATCTCGAACATGCTGGAGCTCGTGCGCCCGGTAGAGCTGCGCTACTACCTGGGTTCTGCGCATTACCGCTCCGTGCTGGAATACTCCGAATCCGCCCTGACGGAGGCGGCGGCGGGCTACCGGCGTATTGAGGGCTTCGTCAAGCGCTTTGCAGGCGTCGAACGCGGCGACTGGACGCCGGACTTTGAGGACGCCATGAACGATGATATCGCCGTGCCGAAGGCTTTGGCCGCCATTCACACCACCGTGCGCGCGGGCAATAAGGACCTGGCCGCCGGGGACGAGGACGCCGCCCGCGCGAAGGCCGCTCAGGTGCGCGGGATGGCGCACGTACTTGGATTTGACCCGCTGGAGTGGGAAGATGGAGGCGAAGCTAGCGGAGCAGACGCGGCGCTCGATGCGCTGGTCCAGGCAGAACTGGAACGGCGCACGCAGGCCCGCGCGGAAAAAGACTTCGCTACTGCCGATGCCGTGCGTGACCGCCTCACCGCCGCCGGCATCACCATTACCGATACCCCAGACGGCCCCACGTGGTCGTTGACCCAGCGCTAGACAGCTTTCCGCTGTTATTTTCGCTGGTTATTGAACGGTTTCCTCGAAAGGACTGAAACGATGGTACGAACCCATGGCCGCGGTGGCGCGGGCATCCGCAAGACGAATAAGAAGGGCGCTACCAAAGGCTCCGGCGGGCAGCGCCGCAAGGGCCTAGAAGGCAAGGGACCCACCCCGAAGGCCGAGGACCGCGTCTACCACGCCAAGCACAAGGCGAAGCTGGAGCGCGAGCGCCGCAACTCTGGGCGCCACCAGAAAGAAACCGCAGAGATGGTGGTGGGCCGCAACCCGGTCATCGAGTGTTTGCACGCCAAGGTGCCGGCCACCACGCTCTACATCGCTGCCGGAACGCGCAACGATAAGCGGCTTTCTGAGGCCGTGTCCATGTGCAATACCCGCAATATCCCCATCATCGAGGTCCAGCGCCACGAGATGGACCGCATGACGGGAAATGGCATGCACCAGGGCATCGGCTTGCAGATACCGCCATATAAGTACGCAGCGGTGGAGGATTTGATTGCCAACGCCGCCGAGAACCCGCGCCCCGGCATGTTCGTCATCCTGGATAACATCACCGACCCGCGCAACCTGGGCGCCGTCATCCGTTCCGTGGCCGCTTTCGGCGGCGATGGCGTGATCATTCCAGAGCGCCGTTCGGCTTCTGTCACCGCGGTGGCCTGGCGCACCTCGGCCGGCACCGCTGCCCGCTTGCCGGTCGCCCGTGCAACGAATATCACCCGCACCGTGAAGGAATTCCAGAAAAACGGCTACCAGGTCGTCGGCCTTGATGCCGGCGGCGATCACACGCTGGATACCTATGAAGGCGGCACGGATCCCGTCGTCATCGTCATCGGTTCCGAGGGAAAAGGCATTTCGCGCTTGGTCAGCGAAACCTGCGACGTCCTCATGTCCATCCCCATGACCGGGTGGGTTGAGTCCCTCAACGCCTCCGTCGCTGCGGGTTCGGTGCTATCCGAGTTCGCACGCCAACGCCGCGCCGCCGAAAAATAACCCATTTCCGCTGCGCCAGCTCGCCGCGACGGATAAGCGCCACCCGCGTTCGGTGCTGGCAACGTCGAGCGCGCAGAATCGCCTCCACAGCCGCCGGTGCGGTTGTCGGTGCAGCTAGTGTCAAAGGCGCGCTGGGTCTTTGCGAGGCACAACCTTCTCAGTGCGAATCGTTGTGGCACACAACAGTTAACCATTATCTGCCCAGGGTGGCAGCCACCGGATGGTTCCGTCGACCCGGGCTAAGTGCCCGCGCAGGGGCGGGGCATTGGGATCATCGTCGTTCACGCCATTGTGGTACGGACAGGCGATGGTCAAGTTTCCCGGGTTAGTTTCGCCGCCATTTTTCCAGGCATTGAGGTGGTGAACCTGGCATTCATCGGCGGGGTAGCGGCACTCCGGCCACGGGCAGACCGGGTTTTCGGCTGCTGCCATCAGGCGTTGCTTTGCAGAAGCAAAGCGCGAGGTGCGGTAGAGGTTGACCGGACCTTCCACTGGGTGGATGAGCGTGACGTAGCCGTGCTCAGTAAATACCCGTCGCACCAGCTCGGCGCCGGTCATCGTGGCGCCATTGGTCAGCTGGACCACGATATCGCCGTCAGAGTCAGAACCATGGGTAGAGTCAGGGCCAGCGGCGGCGTTGGAGGCGGAACCGGCGCTGGGGTTCGAGTTTGTGCCGGCTGATGACCCGGCGCGGGTGTTGGAGCTCGAGCCGGGCTGAGGGCTAGTGCTAGAGCCAGGCTTGGAGTTTGAACCAGCAGTGGAGCCGGAGCCGAAATCGACGATGCGATCGAGCTCGTCGAGGCGAAGCACGACATTGGTCGTCACGCTGGGGCGGGCGGCGGCCTCGCCGTGGAAGATATTCTGCACAGAAGCAAGCGGGGCATCTTTATCAATCGCGGCGTGCATATCGGCGATATCGGCGGACGGACCGGTAATGGACATGGTCCACGGGCCGTCGGCGCGGCGATAAATCTTCACGCCGGGCTGGCGTTTCACGGGGCCCTTGAGCTCCTTGACGCGGGCGCGGCCCCGCTTATCAATATCCGAGACCTTCCCCTTCATCCCGCACAATTCGCGCCGCAGCGCCCAAGCATCGCGCTTCTTCTTCAGCTTGGCGGCGTGGCGCTCGATGGCGAGCAGGGCCGTCAGGCTGTGCCCGTTGGCGCGGCTGGCGGCGATGGATTCGCGCTGCTGGCGGCGGAAGGCGGTGGTGCCGAAGTAGGTCTCGGCAAGCGTGAGCAGTCGGGTGGCGGTGGTATCGGGGCACCCGGCCGCAATCAGCGCGCGCAGCGAGAGGCCGTGGCAGTCGGCGATGATATCCATGCCGGGTTCCAGGCCCTTGAGAAATGTCTGCAGCGCGTTCATGTCCCAGAGACTAAAGGGCCCCGCAAGCCCGCGCTAGCCGATGCCCCACCTCCCTGTGGACAACTACCCTTAAGCTGTTATGTCCATGAGGTTTTTGGACTTGGAGTCCAGCTACTTTTTGGACTCGGAGTCTAGGGACTTTGTGGACGCGG
>NZ_JBEHFR010000027.1:0-28054 GCF_040225635.1 Corynebacterium sp. KPL2830
ATGGCCGTGGCCTTTCCCGACCGCTTCGACAAATACCTATAAACCTAACCCCACACACAAACAACTTGACACGCTCGGACAATTCCTCTAAGGGTGACAAGTTAGACGCAATTACAAGTGCATCTATCGAAAACCTTAGTTGGCAATCGATCGAGCCGAATAAAGAGGGTGATTGGCTAAACCAACGGTCAGAGGAGTTTGAAACTTGGCCAGTTATAGGAGAGAAAAACGGTAATTCTACAACTGTATTTGAAAAATATTCTGCGGGATTGCAGACAAACAGAGATGCTTGGGTGTATTCATTCTCGGAAGATACTCTGAGTGAAACTGTCTCTACTTTAAAAGCGACGTATAACAAAGCTCTTGAATCGATTCAGTCAGGTCAAAGTGCGAAAGAATTTCTAAACAGCGAACCTTGGTTTGTAGATCCGACTCGAAGTAAATGGTCATCCAGTCTTCAATCTCAGCTTGACCGTAGACTCGAGGTAAATAAAACTGGATACCATACGAAGAGTTTGTACCGACCTTTTTGCCAACAAAAAGTATATTTTGATGAGCAGTTGAATCACCGTAGATATCAGCTCCCCTCAATTTTCCCGACACCGAATCACTCCAACATTGGGTTCTTACAGCCGACCGTCGGTGCAAGCAAACCATTTACCGTTTTCGCCGTTGACCAGATACCCGACCTGAACTTTTATGGTTCTGAAGGATCCCAATTTTTCCCACGCTTCACTTGGGCTTCAGTTGACGTCGAGGACGGTGGTCTGTTCGGTGAAGGGAACGTCGTCAAGCAAAACGAGCCCAGTGTCTACGGGCAGATTGGCGAGGTCGTTGACGGGTATGTGCGCGTGGATAACATCACGGATGGGATTAAGCAGATTTACCGAGATGCACTGGGCAGTGATGTATCTGGTGATGACGTCTTTCACTTCGTCTATGGCAAACTACATGACCCCGTTTACCGTACGAAGTATGAGGCGGATTTGAAGAAGATGCTGCCGCATATTGAGACGCCATCCTCGCGTGCGGAGTTCGATAAGTTTGCTGCGGCTGGCAAGGAACTGATGGCACTGCACGTGGATTATGAGTCCGTGGAACCGTGGCCGCTGGATATTCAGATCAAAGGTGATGAGTCCGACCGGGAGACCTGGCGTGTGCACAAGATGAAGTGGGCCAAGCGCAAGGATCTGGAAACGGGCAAGAACGTCAACGACGTGACGAAGCTGATCTACAACCAGCAGGTGACCATTTCTGGTATTCCAGCGGAAGCGGATAAGTACATGCTGGGCTCGCGCTCTGCGGTGGCGTGGTTGATTGACCGGTACCAGGTGAAGAAGGACAAGGCTTCCGGAATTGTGAATGACCCGAATGATTTGGCCGATGAGGTGGGTAACCCACGTTATATCGTCGATTTGATTGGCAAGGTCACGCGCGTGGCGATGGAAACCGTGCGGATCGTAGATGGGATGGATTCTGGCGAAAAGGATTAGATTCTCCTTTTCCTTGAAGCTCTTTACTTCCCTCAGTAGACTTACGGTAACGTAACTTAGCTCTGGTGGGAGAAAGAAGTATCGCTGTGGCTCAGATACATGCTGAAGGAACAAAAGAGGTGGGGGAGCATCCCTTGAAAGAAGGCTTGGTGCAGCGCACCTATTGGATGGCGGATCGCGGCGAGCGGCCGCTGACCCGTGGATGGGGTCATGCGCTGGCGGCGTTGCTATCGGTGATCGCCTCCACCGTTCTCATCACGTATGCGTGGATGACGCTGCACTGGTGGCAGGGTCTAGGCGTTACCGTCTATGGCCTAGGATTGGTAGGGCTTTTTGGCGTCTCGGCGCTGTACCACCGCTATCCGTGGCCTAGCCCCCGAGCGGTGCAATGGTGGCGGCGGGCGGACCACGCCACGATTGCGGTATTCATTGCCGCCACATACACCCCGTTGTGTTTGATTGCGTTATCCCCAGCGCAGGCAGCATGGATGCTCGCCATTGCGTGGGCGGGCGCGATCTTGGGCGTGATTTTGAACCTAGTGTGGATTGAGCACCCGCGGTGGCTCGATGTTGTGGTGTACCTAGCGCTGGGCTGGTTGGTGCTGCCGCTACTACCCACGCTGTGGAGTGATGCCGGCGCATCAGTGGTCTGGCTATTGCTGGCCGGCGGCGTGGTTTACTCCGTAGGTGCGCTGGTCTATGGCTTTAAGTGGCCTGGGCGCAATGCGCGCTACTACGGCTATCACGAGCACTTCCACACCGCGACCATCGCGGCGGCAGTGGTGCACCTCGTGGCGGTATGGCAAGTGGTCGTTGGCGCTGCCTAGGTCGCAAGTGTCCTGTTCTTGAACTGGACGGCATGAGCCAGGATGATCAATCCTTGCCGCAAACCCGTCTGGTTAACGGTCAGCGAGAATCCGGAAAGTCTCCCACCAGTCTTGTTCGATTTCCTTGGCCTGCGGCGAGGCTAAGTGTTCATCCACGTCTCCGTCGAGGTCAACATTAGGCAAAAGAACTTCTGCTGGTTGTAGCGGAGGTCGCGGGGTGGGCGCGCCGGAGATCATCGCCTGGGAGAACTCTTGGAGGATTTCGTTCCAGGCAAGGCCGTGGCTCAAATCGGGAAGCCGGGTCGATTCAACTCCGCCGTAAAACGCAATGATGCTATCTACTACTTCACGTTCGTATGTGCTGAGATTGTCGGACTGACCACCGGGAACATAGGGCACTGGCCAGGGTTTTTCATCCCCCGCTACCTGCCAGGTTTGAGTGCGCAGTTCGCGGGAAACAGGGCCATGTCGCCACGCTTGAAACTCCGCTTGGAATAACGGTCGGCCCGTCCACGCCAGATGCCAGCCTTGGGAGAAGTAGCACAGCTTGTACAGCTTGAGCTTGTCCACATTGGGAATGCGTTCAGTTATGTACTGCCCAACGTCAAAAATTTCAGCCATGCTCTCCTCCTTTCAGTTTCGCGTTAAAGTATACGGCCTCATTTTGCAGTGGGAAAGAGCTTCTGTGCTTCCGTTCCCGCGGCAACCGCGGCTGCGAGCAGCATGCGGGCTTGGGGTGCGCGGAGGTTGCCGGAGGGGATGACGCCGGCATCGGCAAGCGTGGCACCGCCACCGGCGCCGCCGTAGATACCCTCGACGGGGCCGTGATCCACGCGGGTAGTAAGCACGACGGGAACGGACTTGGCGGCTTCCATGGCGGCGGTAGCCAGATCGGGGCCGATATTTCCTGAACCCATGCCCTCTATGACGATGGCCTGCGCGCCCTTGGCCAAGGATTGCTCAATGAGATCCGCTGGGGCGCCGGGGTAGGCGGCGATGATGTCCACGCGGACATCGCCAAGCGGAGCGTACTTCAGCGGCTCGGGGCGTTCTGGGAATTTCTCCTGGCTATTGGTAGCAAAGCCATCGGCCTTTTCCGTATCAGATTTAAACGCGCCGCGGGCGGGGATCACCTTGCCGCCAAAGGCGATGAATGCGCCGTGGCCGGCATAGTCCGAGTTGGTGACGGTCTCTACCGCGGTAGCGAGGTTTTCTGGGCCGTCTGGATCATCGTCATCGAACGGGCGCATTGCGCCGGTGAGTACGACGGGCTTATCGCTGTCGTGGAAAGTGTCGAGCGCAATGGCGGTCTCTTCCATGGAATCGGTGCCGTGGGTGACGATGACGCCATCGACGTCATCGCGCTCTAGCTGCTCCTGTACGGCGGTGATGATTTTATCGGTATCGGCCAAGGTCATCGCAGAAGAATCCAGGTTGGCAATGTCTTTGACCTCAAGCTCCAACTTGTCTTTGTCGAACTCGGAGTACAGCGGGTCCACCAAATCAGAGCCCTTTACGGTGGGCACCTCCGCGCCCTTGTCATCGTGGGTGCTGGCGATGGTGCCGCCGGTAGAAAGCACCACCACATGCCCCTCGATTTCGGAGCGCTGCTTGGCGTGGGAGCCGCTTGATTTGGCGGAAGTGGTGGAAGAGCTTGTGGCGGAGCTGCTGGCGCTACTGGAGCTGGTAGCGGAACTAGAACTCGATGCTGTGGAAGATGCTTCTGAGGTCTTTTCCGCGGAAGTAGAAGAAGAGGTAGTCGTCGGCGTAGCCGAAGCCTCATCTTTATCCTCCTGGTTGGCCGGGTTCTGGCAGGAGGCCAGCAGCACTGCGGAGGCAACTAATGCGGCGGAGTACTGCACCCTGCGGCGCAGGCGTGGGTTAGACATATCAACTCATTTCTCTAGCGTGGTCTCAGTAACCAATTTAATACCACGCTGGTGCGCAGGCGCCGCACAAAAGAAAATGTGCTGAAAATTTAATCCACGTGCTGGTAGTGCGGCGCCACGATGAGCGGCTTCGGGGAATATTCGCCGCGCAGCTCGCGCAAGATATTGGCGTGCTCGGCCAGGCGGATATCTTCTTCCGTCTGTGGGGTAAAGGTGCGCGCGGTCAGCGGCTGCCCGTCGCGGTCCAGGGCAATATAGGCCACGGTGGCGTGGATGGCGGTCTTGAGATTATCGCGGCCGCCGCGGGGATCGCCGGCGCGAACGTGGATGGACATCTGCATGGAGCGGCGGTCCGTGCGCATCATGCGGGCATCGACCTCAATGAGATCGCCGATGGAAATGGGCTTATAAAAGCGGATGCCACCGGCATAGACGGAAACGGTGCGCTCGCCGGACCACTCCATGGTGCAGGCGGTGCCGGCTTCATCGATCCACTGCATCGCGGTGCCGCCGTGCACCTTGCCGCCCCAGTTGACGTCGGTGGGCTTGGCCAGGAAACGATTGACCATGCGTGGGGCATCGGAAGGCCCATCGTAGCTCTGCTTGTCCATCTCGAGCTCGATTGCCTTGCGCAGCTCGATGCGGGATTTCGCGGCCTCGGCCACGCGCATGTGCTCATCGGTATCCGGCACGAAGGTGGGAACCGGGGTGGTCTTATCGCTTTCGGGGTCCTTGGCCACGAAGATGACCAGGCAATCGCAGGCGCGGGTGAAAATGCCCTCGCGGGGATCGGCAGAAAGCACCTCGTTGATGATGTGCATGGAAGACCGGCCGGTCATCGCGATGCGCGAGCGCACCTCCACGATGTGCCCGGAAGGAATGGGCCGGGTGAAGTGGATATGGCCCACATAGGCGGTCACGCAGTACTGCCCGGACCACTGCACGGCGCAGGCGTAGGCGGCCTTATCGATCCACTCCAGCACGCGCCCGCCATTGATGCCGGGGGCGCCGGCCATGGTGACATCGGTTGGCGATGCCATAAAGCGCAGCGTAAGGGTAGGGGACTTTTGGGTTTCCGCAGCAGCGTCAGTAGGTGACATAAACAATAAGATAACAGTAGCTATGCTGTGGCTATGCCTAAACCCGTAGATCCCGCCGCCACGCGCGCGGCAGTCATCGCCATCAAGGATTGGATTCAGGACCCGGACGGGCAACAAAAGCCAGGCAGGGCCCTGCTTGCCGATGCCGTCCGTCGCACCGCCCGCACCCTCGAAGCCGACGCGCCGGGGCACTCGGTGGAGCTGCGCGTACCCCCATTTGTTGCGGTGCAGTGCATTGAAGGCCCTCGTCATACGCGCGGCACCCCACCCAATGTGGTGGAAATGGATGCGGAGACTTGGCTGCGTTTGGCCACCGGTGTCACGGACTGGGACGAGGTCAAAAACACAGGTCGCATCGATGCTTCCGGGTCGCGTTCAGGGGAGATTGCACAGTGGTTGCCCATCATTCCGTTAGTTTTCGACGGCCCAACGCGCTAATATAAACGCCGTGGTAGAAGTACATACTCCTAGTATCACTGACCTTGACGATCGTAACGAGGAGGAACCCCGCGAAGAGTGTGGCGTCTTTGGCGTCTGGGCTCCCGGGGAGGAAGTCTCCAAACTTACCTACTTTGGCCTTTTTGCTCTCCAGCACCGCGGCCAAGAAGCCGCCGGCATTGCGGTGGGCGATGATGACCGCATCGTCGTCTTCAAAGACATGGGCCTGGTGGCCAATATCTTCGATGAATCGACCCTTTCTGCCTTAAACGGCAATGTGGCGGTGGGCCATACGCGCTATTCCACGGCCGGTGGCAAGGAATGGTCCAACGTGCAGCCGATGTTTTCCACCTCCTCTACGGGCGTGGATATTGCCTTGGGCCACAACGGCAACCTGGTCAATTACCTCGAGCTGCGTGCAGAGGCCGTCGAGCGCGGCCTGATTAAGCCGCACGAGGAATCGGTTTCTGACTCGATGTGCTTGTCCATGCTGCTTGCCGATGGCGTCGATGACACCACCTCCGTCTTCGACTCCGCCCGCGAGCTCCTGCCGCGGGTGAAGGGCGCATTCTGCTTGACCTTTACCGATGGCCACACCATGTACGCCGCGCGCGACCCGCAAGGCGTGCGCCCGCTGGTGCTGGGCCGACTGGCCAAGGGCTGGGTTGTTGCCTCCGAAACCTGCGCGTTGGATATCTGTGGCGCGCAATTTATTCGCGAAATCGAGCCGGGCGAGCTCGTCGCCATCGATGAGGCCGGCATCCGCTCTGAAAACTTCGCGCCCGTCAAGCGCAGCGGCTGCGTTTTCGAGTACGTGTACTTGGCCCGCCCGGATAGCGATATCAAGGGCCGCTCCGTCAACGCCTCCCGCGTGGAGATCGGCCGCCGCCTGGCCCGCGAATACCCGGTTGAGGATGCAGACCTGGTCATCCCCGTACCGGAATCCGGCAACCCGGCCGCGGTGGGCTACGCCCGCGAATCCGGCATCACCTTCGCCCACGGCTTGGTGAAAAACGCGTATGTGGGCCGCACCTTTATTCAGCCCACGCAGACCCTGCGCCAGTTGGGCATCCGGTTAAAGCTCAACCCGTTGCGCGAGGTCATCGACGGCAAAAAGCTCGTCGTGGTGGATGATTCCATCGTGCGCGGCAATACCCAGCACGCGCTTATCCGCATGCTGCGCGAGGCCGGCGCCGCCGAGGTCCACGTGCGGATTGCCTCCCCGCCGGTGAAGTGGCCGTGCTTTTACGGCATCGACTTCGCTTCGCCCGGCGAGCTCATTGCCAACGCCAGTCCGTCCGATGACCCGGAAGAGATTTGCTCCACCATCTGCGAGACCATCGGCGCTGACTCTTTGGGCTTTGTCTCCATCGATGAAATGGTCGCCGCCACCGAGCAGCCTCGCTCCGAGCTGTGCACCGCCTGCTTCTCCGGCGATTACCCCCTTGGCCTTCCCGCCGGAAACGCCAATGCTGATGCCGTGCGCACCCTGCTCGGAACCCAATAAAAACACTTAAGGAACTTTTAAAAACATGAGTGACAACACCTACGCCGCAGCCGGCGTCAATATCGAAGAAGGCGACCGCGCGGTAAGCCTATTTGCCCCACACGCCAAGCGCGCCACCCGCCCGGAGGTCATGGGCGGCCTCGGCGGCTTTGCGGGGCTCTTCAAGCTGGGCGATTACAAGGAACCCATCCTCGCCGCCGGCTCCGATGGCGTGGGCACCAAGCTCGCCGTTGCGCAGGCCATGGATAAGCACGACACCATCGGCATCGATCTGGTGGCCATGTGCGTCGATGACCTAGTCGTCTGCGGCGCCGAGCCACTATTCCTGCAGGACTACATCGCCGTGGGCAAGGTCGTGTCGGAAAAGGTAGCCGAGGTAGTCAAGGGCATTGCCGAGGGCTGCGTGCAGGCAGGCGCTGCGCTGCTCGGCGGCGAGACCGCCGAGCATCCAGGCATGATGGGGGAGAACGAATACGACGTCTCCGCTACCGCCGTCGGCGTGGTTGAGGCCGATGGCGTGTTGGGCCCAGACAACGTGCGCGAGGGCGATGTACTCATCGCCATGGGCTCGTCTGGGCTGCACTCCAATGGCTACTCGCTCGCGCGCCACGTCTTGCTGGAGCAGGCGGGCATGCCGCTAGACGGGTACGTGGAAGAGCTCGGCCGCCCGCTAGGGGAGGAGCTTTTGGAACCCACTCGCATCTACGCCAAGGAATGCCTGGCGCTGGCGCAGGAATGCTCCGTATCCACCTTCTGCCACGTCACCGGCGGCGGGTTGGCCGGCAATCTGGAGCGCGTTATTCCAGAGGGCCTGAGCGCTGAGGTCAACCGCTCCACGTGGAATCCGGGCCAGATCTTTAAGCTCATCTCGTCCATGGGCAAGGTCGAGCTGGCGGAGATGGAAAAGACCTTCAACATGGGCGTGGGCATGATTGCCGTGGTCAATCCGGAGGACCGCGACCGCGCCTTGGCCATGCTCACTGCCCGCCACATCGACGCGTGGGAGCTGGGCAGCGTCCGCGAAGCAGACGGCGAAGAACCGCGCGTTATCATGCAGGGCGAACACTCAAACTTCTAGGTACAAGAGGAAGGCCTTAGGTTAAAAACCTAAGGCCTTTTGTGGATTTATCCGGCGAGCGGAAGATTAGCGCTCGTCGTCGTTGTCCTCATCCCATTCGTCGACATACTCGGCGTAGGGATCATCCTCTTCGTAGTCGTGGGAGTCACCCTCCTGCTGAGCAGCGAGTTCCCGCTGAAGGGACTCGATATCCATCTCGGGTGAGTTGTACTTGAGCTGGCGTGCAACTTTGGTCTGCTTTGCCTTAGCGCGTCCGCGTCCCATGTGCATGACCCCCTTGGGCTAGTAGGGCGCTCCAGGGATTCTTGGGCGCCCCATCGGCTTGTCAATTGTGTATCTTCCTGTAAGACACAATAGCGCGTGTGACGAAAAAATTCCGCACCGGCCCCCCGATGAGTGGAAAATCTACCGCCCGCGCAGCCGGTTTACCGCCTCGCGCCCGGCCTTGGGGCCCTCATCTTCGGGGATGGAGGATGCATCAATCGACGCCGCGGTATCGCCGATTTCCAATGTGCCTGCATCCAGCGCAGAACGCTTTACTAGACCCAAGGCGATGGGGCCGAAGTCGCAGTCATCCACGATGGTTCCAATGCGACCTACCTTACGGCCATTGAATGTAATGTCATCGCCCACATTCGGCCTCTCCGGCGCGGATCCGTCCAAGTGGAGGAGCACCAAGAGGCGAGGAGAGCGGCCCAGGTTCTCCACGCGGGCCACGGTTTCTTGGCCGCGGTAGCAGCCCTTATTCAGGTGTACGTGGGCGGGGTTAGCATCGCTGCGGCTAATCCACTGCGGAACCTCGTGCGGGATGGATTTCTTATCCAAATCTGCGGCGAGCTCCGGCTCGCGGGCGCGCACGCGCTCGGCGGTAAAGGCCATGAGCCCGGCAAGCCGCGCGCCCTCTGCCTCTAGGGCGGCCATGGATTCCACCAACTGTTCGCGCGGAATGCCCAGGTCAATGCGCCTGATTCCCGGCCACTGCACCTCGCGGGAAAAGACTACGGTGGGTGGGGTGGGAATATCGGGTTCACCCAGCAATGTCACGATCGCGATATCTGCTTCTTCGACCGTGACCTCAGACCAAAAGACCATCTTGGTTAAAAAGTCTTGGGCAGACTCGAACTGCGCGGCGGGCAGGTCGAGGTAGAAGTCCTCGCCCGCGCGGGTGATATCCATGTGGTGCAAAATGTGGCCTTGGATATCCAGGTCGAGGGCACCGGCGGAGAAGCCGGAGGGGGCATCGTCAAGCTTCTGCGAGAGCAGGTTATTAAGAAACCCCGGCGCATCAGCACCGCTGACGCGCAGCACGCGGCGCTGCGAGCGGTCGATGGCTATGGTCTCGGCCGCACGCTGTTCCCCGAGGGGATTGCCATAGTGCCAGGCCACACCTTGGGCATCGAGTACAGTCGCGTCCTGGTGCTCGGCGGCACCGGCGCGTTGAAGAAGTGGCGAAGAATAACTCACATCTACCGATGGTAGGGCATAATCGAGTCTATGAAACCCTCCCCACGAAAAGAGCCGGTCATCTACGTCGTGGAACCTTTTGGTGGGTCGGTGCGCAAGCATTCGCCCTCCCTGCCGCTGGTCTATGCTGATGATGCCGCCGTGACCCGCGGCGATGGCATTTTTGAATCGCTTTTGGTTCGCGACGGTAAGGCGGCCAACCTTGCCCGCCACGCGCAGCGCTTCCGCGATTCGGCGCGGGCGCTCGACTTACCGGAGCCGCCGATGGATAAGTGGGAAGAGGCGACCCGGCTGGCGATTGCGGATTATTGCGGCGCCGATGCCGAGCTTCCCGATGCCAAATGCACCTGGACCTATACCCGCGGCCGGGCTTCGACCGGCGTGCCCACAGCGTGGGTGACGGTGCAGCCGCTTGGCGATGCCCCGCTTCGCCAACGCACCACCGGCGTCACCGTCATGACGAGCCCGCGCCTGTGGCACGTGGCCGAAGAGCTACCGGCCAAGACGCTCAACTACGCCGCGACGATGGCGATGCTGCGCATGGCCAAGGACAAGGGGTACGATGATCTCATCCTGACGGATCCGGATACCGGCGAAATCTTAGAGGGCGCTACCTCTACCGTGGTGGCGGTGCGGGGAAAGAAGCTGCGCACTGCCGCCGGCCGCGGCATTTTGCCCGGCACCACGCAGGCAGCGCTCTTTGATTACGCCCAGGATCGCGGCTATCGCTGCAAGGCCAAGCCGCTGACGGTGGAGTACTTAGAAAAATTCGACTCGGTGTGGTTGGTCTCTTCCGTGCGCGTAGCGGTGCGGGTGACCAAGCTGAATGAAAAAACGTTAAAAGCCCCGGATAACGAGGAAGAAATCCGGGGGCTTATTGATGCCGCGCTAGGGGCCTAGCCAGCTGCTTAGCCTGCGATGCGGGTGAGCTCGGCGGACATATAGGGGCGCATCTCGCCATCGACCATGCGCTCGTCTACCCAGCCCAGGTTGTTATTGGGCATGAGTCCGTACATGCGCTTGCCGGGGCCCAGGTTCTTCGGGCCGGTCTCGGTGACCATGGTGGAGGCGGATTCGAGCTGCCAAGCGCGCTCGTTGAAGGGCTCGCCGTAGAAGATTTCCACGATGCCGGTTGAAGAGGTGTAGGTGACCTCGATTTCATCCTTGGCGGAGATGCGCCAGAAACCGGTCTCGCGGGTAGACGGGCCCTGCGGCTTGCCCTCGGTATCGATCTTCCAGGTGCGCGAGCTAAAGGTCAGGTAATTCTCGCCGTCGTGGGCGACGACCAGCTGCTGGCCAAAGGTGTATTCGCTGCCATCGGTGTCGTGGGCTTGGCCCTCGCCCTGCCAGACGCCGACGAGGGGGAGGAGTCCTAGCAATCCATCGTGCAGCGACGGGCCCTGGCGCAGGTTGGCGGTATCGGCGGGAACGGGGGCATCGCCAAGCTCGATGGCGGGGATATTGTGGCTGGCCGCATCCTTCCACTGCTCGGCGGCCTGATTGACCGCATCATTGCCATTGAGCGCGCCGGAGGTGTTTTCCGGGTGGGACGCAGCGGCGGTCTCGACGTTCGGGGTATTGGTATTCTCGTTATTTTCGCTCATGGGCGTCCAGCCTAGTCGTGCCGGGGGTGCTTTAACTACTAGACTGGTCCGTTGTGCATGCGCTGATGATTTCCAATCCCAATTCGACCTCGCAATCCAACGGGCTCTTTCGCCAGATCGTGCCCGCCCTGCGGGCCGTAGAAGGCATGCACCTATTGGTGAAATTCACCCATTACCCAGGGCATGCAGAAGACATCGTTCGGGGGATAACCAGGGATGATTATGATGTCATCATTGCCGTGGGCGGCGATGGCACCGTCAATGAGATTGTCAATGGCCTGCTGGGCCCAGCCGGTGAAGATATCCCCAGCCCGCACGAGGTGCCGGCGCTCGCCGTCATCCCCACCGGGTCCGCGAATGTCTTCGTCCGTGCCCTCGGCTTTCCCAATACGCCGGTCGAGGCCACCCACGTTTTGGCCCGCATGCTAGAGCGCGATCTGCGCCGCACCATTTACCTGGGCACCTGGAACGAACGCTGGTTTGCCGTCAACGCCGGTTTTGGCATGGATGCGGACGTCCTCGCGCGCGTGGACCGCGCCCGTGAACAAGGCTTTTCCGCCACCCCGCTGCGCTACCTCAACGTGGCCATTCGGGCTTGGTTGCGGGCTCGCCGCAACCCGCCACAGATCACGGTGCACGCGGAATCCCGCTTGGGGCAGACGCTTCATAAGAAGGATTTCCCACTCTTGTTTACGTCTAATACCAACCCCTGGACTTTCTTGGGCCCCTTGCCGGTGGTGACCAACCCGCGCAATTCCTTTGATGAGGGGCTGGCGCTTTTCGGCCTAGAAAAGCTCAGTGGCGTGCGTGGGGTCATCGGCCTGCTGCACCTCTTTGGTGCCGATAAGCACGGCTGGCTCAAGCGGCTGGTGAAGGAGAAGACCCTAGGCTTTGATGATGCCAAGCGCGTCGAACTCGATTGCCACTCCCCGCAGCGCTTCCAGGCCGATGGCGAATCCGAGGGGACCTTCCGCCACGTGACGCTGACCTCTGTGGCCGATGCCATCGAGGTCTACGCGCCGCAAGACAGGCGGCAGGTGGCCCAGCGCTCCGTGCAGGAAGTGCTGCGGGACTTTATTCGCCTTCGTTAGGATTCGTCCTCATCTGGGGCAGGACCTACCTTATTGGCGGTATCGGCCGCCTTCTTTTCGGCCTCTTCAACGGCCCGTTGCTCCGAACCCTCGATTTCCAGCGGGGATAGCTGAGCCATCTGGACCTTGATATTGCGGCGCTGGACCTCAAAGTAAAGGGTTCCGCCCTGCAGCCTTACCATCGTGGCCTGCGCCGGCAGCGGGAGCTCGCGCGTATCGAAGTTGAGGGAAAACGCCTCCTTGAGGCGCGGATCATCGGTGCCGTAGACCTCCATGCGAAACTCCGGGCCCACTAGCCGCAGCGTGACCATCGCGGTGGACTTTTCCTTATCGCCGGGCAGGGTGCCGGTAAGCTCTGCCTCGGCAGAAACGCCGCCGGAGGGCGAAATATCATCCGGGTTGGCAATGGAGAGATCGGTAATGCCCAGAAGGCGCCCTAACGCCACGCCGTCCAGGGAAATGCCGCGCGAATATGTGGATACGGGCGCGCCTTCAATATCGCCGTTTACTACCTGCTCAGGGGTAACGGTGATATCGCGCAGCACGGTCGAGGCATTGACCATGCCCAGCTTGGGAACCTCCACGTCGAGCGCCTTGACCTGCAAGTAGGGGATTTCTTTAGAGCCTGCCGCCAACAGGTACGGGGTGCCGCCGATATACACCTGGGGGGAGTTTTCCAGCCGCGAGTTCTCCTTTACCTCCTGGGCAATCTTGTGCTCAGAATGCATGGCCACGCAGGCATCGGCCACCCATGCGGCAAAGACCACGCCCACCAGGATGAGGACGTGGACAATGCGCCGGTCGACTTTGACTACACTCACGCCTTCAAATTTAGCCTACGTATTATGGACACCATGAATATCACCGAAGAAAACCTCCCCGCCTCCCCAGAGCTGGCGGGCAGCCTGGAAGAACTGGCAGCGCACGCGGAAAAGGCCGATGGTATCGCCCCGCTTTCGGAGCAATTCCTCAACGGCCTGCGCGATGAGCGCCTGCACCATAAGCACTTGGTTGCCTGGCTGGACGGCGAACCCATTGGCGTATCGAGTCGCGAGGATTCCACCGCGGAACTTTTTATTGCCCCAGACTATCGCGGCACGGGCTATGGCACCGCGCTTTACGATGCCACCGCTAACGCCACCACCAATCTCGAGACCTGGGCACATGGCAATGGCAAACCGGCTCAAGCCTTGGCTGAATCCCGCGACTTGAATGTCACCCGCACCCTTGTGGTCATGGGCATCGATGGCAGCGATCTAGATAGCGCGGCGCACGTAGGCGAGCTGCCGCTGCAGGCCGCTAATTACAGCGAGGCGGTGGACAAGTGGGGCAAGGACACCGTGGAAAGCGAGTGGCTGCGCGTTAATAACGAGGCCTTTTCTTGGCACCCAGAGCAAGGCGGCTGGGATTTAGAGCGCCTGCACCGCGGCATGGAGGCCGAGTGGTTTGATCCCCGGGATGTCTTGTTCTTCTGGGACGAGAAAGAGCAGGGGCACCCGACCCTGGCCGGTTTCCACTGGACCAAGTGGCACGAGGAGGAAGATCCCGGTTTTGGCGAGGTCTACGTGGTGGGCCTTGCGGAGGCGTACCGCGGCCAAAAATTAGGCGGACCATTGCTGCAGATTGGCCTGCGCCGCATGGTAGAAAAGGGAGCTCAGCGGGTTATTTTGTACGTGGAAGCGGACAATGAACCGGCACTGAAGGCCTACAAGCGCCTAGGCTTTTCCGTTGATGAAGAGCATGTCGTCTGGGGCTAGTGTGATTAAGGTCATGTCAACTTTCTAGCTTGTTCATTAATTGTTTACCTCACGGCACCCTGCTGGTTAATTCCTCCGGTTAGCTTTACTGATTGTGAGAAAGCCGCACCTGCGCACCTGCACCCCGCTTCCGAAGAGCGGACGTGGGATGTAAGTTCCCCTTTTTTATGGGGATGCGGTTTCCTCGGACAATCAATCTCTGATCTGCACCGGAAAGGGTTTTCCCGTGATTCGCAACTTCAAGCGCTCTGCCGCTATCTTCGGCCTCGTGGTCGCTACCTCTACCGCTCTCGTAGCTTGTTCTGAGGACACCTCCTCTGACTCCTCGGGTTCCTCCGACGGCAGCGGCGTCGCTGGCGAGCTTGTTGGTGAGGGCGCATCCTCCCAGCAGAACGCAATGTCCTACTTCGGCACCGCCTTCGCAGAGGACAACCCAGACGCAAACCTGTCCTACACCGCTTCCGGTTCCGGTAAGGGTGTTGAGGCTTTCATCAACGGCCAGGCAGACTTCGCTGGTTCTGACTCCCCGTTGAAGGAAGACGACGGCCAGATTGAGGCCGCCAAGGAGCGTTGCGACGGCAACGACGCATGGCACCTGCCTTCCACCATCGGCCCGGTTGCCATTGCTTATAACCTGGGTGACCAAGAGATCAACCTCTCCACCGATACCATTGCCAAGATCTTCAAGGGCGAGATCAAGAAGTGGAACGACGAGGCCATCGCCGCTGATAACGAGGGCGCAGACCTGCCGGACACCGACATCCACGTCATCTTCCGCTCTGACGAGTCCGGTACCTCCGATAACTTCCAGAAGTTCCTGAACGCCTCCACCGGTAACTGGGACGGCGAAGGCAAGCAGTTCCCTGACGCTGTAGGTGAGGGCGCAAACGGTTCCTCCGGCGTTGCTGACCAGGTAGCAAACATCGAGGGTGCCATCACCTACGTTGAGGCCGGCTTCGCTGACCAGAAGGAAGCTGACGGCGTCAAGAAGGCCAAGATCGACTTTGGCAACGGCCCGGTTGAGCTGAATGACGACACCGTCAACAAGGCACTGGAGAACCTGGAGTTCAAGGACACCGCTTCTGAGAACGACATGGTCGTTGACTCCAAGGCTCTCTTCGCTTCCGATGTTGAGGGTGCATACCCGCTCATCCTGACCACCTACAATATCGTCTGCTCCGCTGGCTACGATGACGAGACCGCTGAACTGGTCAAGACCTTCTTCAACGACGTTCTGGATCACCAGGATGACCAGTTGGCAGAGCAGGGCTTCATCCCAGTTAAGGGTGACCACCTTGACCGCCTGAAGAGCGCTGTTGACGCACTGCAGTAACGCATAAACCCCGCTTTACCTCGCGAAATAACATTCCGCCCGCCCCCACTGCCGCCCTCGAGACGCGCTTTGGGGGCGCAGGCATGTACATCGCATGTCCCTTTGTTTCACTTCAAATAAGGATTAGTACGTCTCATGGCAGACAATAATCTCACCCAGGCATCGACCTCGGAGGCCCTTCCCGTCTCTGGCGCCGAACAGCCTCATACCCGTGGCGATAATGAGACTGACTTGGCTACCTCCAGCTCCGGTAGCTCCGTCAAGCGCCCCGGTGACCGCATTTTCGAATTCCTCTCCACGGCCTCTGCCACGCTGATTACCGTGATGATCGCGGCGATTGCCGCCTTCCTCATCTGGCGTGCCGTCCCCGCGCTCAGCGTGAACGAGAATGGCCTACTGGGCTTTTTCACCCACGGTGAACGCTGGGAGACCACCGATACTTCTGCGATGAAGTTCGGTATCCCGACCATGTTCGGCACCACCGTCCTCATCTCGGTATTCGCGCTGATTCTGGCCATGCCAGTCGCGCTTGCGATTGCCATCTTCTTGTCCAACTACGCCCCGGCCCGCTTGGTTAAGCCACTGGGTTTCTTGGTGGACATGCTGGCCGCAGTGCCGTCCATCGTCTACGGCCTGTGGGGTTGGCAGGTCCTTGGCCCAGCCCTGTCCAGTTTCTACACCTGGATGGAGTCCTGGGCCGGTGGGTTCTTCCTGTTTACTCATTACGATAATTCGCCCGCCTTTGCTACCGGCCGCAACCTCTTCACCGGTGGCATCGTGCTCGCCGTGATGATTTTGCCGATTATCGCCGCCACCGCCCGCGAGGTCTTCGTGCAAACGCCTCCGGGCCAGATCGAGTCCGCCTTGGCACTGGGCGCTACGCGCTGGGAAGTCATCCGCATGACCGTCCTGCCCTTCGGCATGTCCGGCTACGTCGCCGGCTCCATGCTGGGCTTGGGCCGCGCTCTGGGTGAGACCATGGCGCTGTACATGGTGGTCTCGCCCCTGGTGGACTTCCGCTTCTCGCTTTTCGATGGCGGTACCACTTTCGCCACGGCCATCGCCCTCGCGGCCGCCGAGTTCGGTAACGAGACGCGCGCCGGTGCCTATATCGCCGCCGGTTTGATGCTGTTCTTGCTGACGTTTGTCGTCAACGCCATTGCCCGCGCCATCGTGAAGAGCAAGTAAGGAAGGACAACAATGACTACTACGACAAATAACAAGCCCGCCTCCGCTGGTGGGGCAACCTTCCTGGAAATTTCCGGTTCCCGCAAGGCGGCCAATAGCATTGCCACCGTCGTTGTATGGGGCGCTATGGCTTTGGCGATGGTCCCTCTGATCTGGGTGCTGTGGGAGCTCATTGCTCGCGGTAGCGGCGTGATTTTCTCCGCTGACTGGTGGACGCTGTCCCAGCGCGGCGTGATGAATGGCGCCGAAGGCGGCGGTGCCGCCCACGCCATCGTCGGTACCTTCGTGCAAACCGCCCTGGCTTCCATCCTCTCCATCCCGATCGGTATCTTCACCGCCATCTACTTGGTGGAATACTCCAAGGGTGGCTGGCTCGGCCGCATCACCACCTTCATGGTGGACATCCTGTCCGGCGTGCCCTCCATCGTGGCCGCGCTGTTCATCTTCGCCATGTGGATCACGCTCTTCGGCTTTGGACGTTCCGGCTTTGCCGTCGCCCTGTCCTTGGTCCTATTGATGATCCCCATCGTGGTGCGCAATACCGAAGAGATGCTGCGCGTGGTTCCCATGGACCTTCGCGAAGCCTCCTATGCTCTCGGCGTGCCCAAGTGGAAGACCATTGCACGCATCGTGCTGCCGACAGCCCTGTCTGGCATCGTGACCGGCATCATGCTGGCCATTGCTCGCGTGATGGGTGAATCCTCGCCAGTGCTGGTCTTGGTTGGTTCCTCCTCGGTCATCAACTGGGATGCGTTTAAGGGCTCGCAGTCCTCACTGCCGCTGATGATGCTTGATATGTACAAGGCGGGCGCGCAGCCTGCCGTGCTGGATAAGCTGTGGGGCGCAGCGCTGACGCTGGTTATCCTCATCGCCATCCTCAATATTGCGGCGCGAGTAATTTCCGCGAAGTTCTCGGTCAAGAAATAGCCGCACACGATTCCGCCACTTTTACACCCCTCAAGAGGAGAAACCTCCACAATGTCTAAGCTCGAGCTCAATGACGTCGATATTTTCTACGGCGATTTTCACGCCGTACAGAACGTAAATATGCAGATCCCGGCACAGGCCGTGACCGCCTTCATCGGCCCGTCCGGCTGCGGTAAGTCCACCGTGCTGCGCACCTTGAACCGCATGCACGAGGTCATCCCTGGTGCATCCGTCAAGGGCGAGATCCTGCTCGATGGCACCAATATCTACGGGCCCAAGGTCGACCCAGTTTCCGTGCGCAATACCATCGGCATGGTATTCCAGAAGGCTAACCCATTTCCCACCATGTCCATCGAGGACAACGTGGTTGCTGGCCTGAAGCTGTCTGGTGAAAAGAATAAGAAGAAGCTCAAGGAAGTAGCCGAACAGTCCCTGCGCGGCGCTAACCTCTGGGACGAGGTCAAGGACCGCCTGGATAAGCCGGGCGGCGGCCTCTCCGGCGGTCAGCAGCAGCGCCTGTGCATCGCCCGCGCGATTGCCGTGGAACCAGAAGTGCTGCTGATGGACGAGCCCTGCTCTGCTCTGGACCCGATTTCCACCTTGGCCGTGGAGGATCTTATCCACGAGCTGAAGGAAAACTTCACCATCGTCATCGTGACCCACAACATGCAGCAGGCCGCCCGCGTGTCCGATAAGACCGGCTTCTTCTCCCTAGAAGCTACCGGCAAGCCGGGACACCTGGTGGAGTTCGATGAAACCACCCGAATCTTTGAGAACCCTTCCCAGAAGGAAACCGAAGACTACATCTCTGGCCGCTTCGGCTAAAGGTAGACTCTGATTGTCCGAAAAGGGCGGTACCTCCAGCGCAGGAAGGTACCGCCCTTGTGGCAGTTTTATTAGCGTTTATTAGCGGCGGAATTGGCGCTCTAATTCGCTCATGCGGGCCTCGAACTCGGCGTCCTTTTGGTCCTCTTGGAGCTTTCTTTCAAACTCTTCTGGCAATAGGCCGGTGGCAAAGTAAATGATGCGCCCAGCCACGGAGACGCAGTGGTCCGCGTAGCGCTCGTAGTAGCGGGTAATCTGCGCCGTCTCTACGGCCTGGCGCACTGTTCCTTCCCAGTCGCGCTGGGTGAGGATGCGCAGCAGGTGGTGGTTAATATCGTCCACCGCATCATCATCGGAACGCAGGTTGACGGAGAGCTCGGCATCAGGGGTGACCAAAATATCGTGCACCACCGAACCCATTTCCTGGGTCAGGCGGAACATCTCTTCCATGAATCCGAGGTATTCAGCGGGCACGACGGCCTCAGGGTGGCGGCGGCGCGCGGCATCGGCAATGTGCTGGGCTAGTTGGCCCATGCGGAAAAGATCCTCAACGATGTAGATGGAAGAGACCACCTGGCGCAGATCCTGGGCCATGGGATTTTCTAGAGCCAGAAGCTTTACCGCGCGTTCGGAGCAGCGGGAGCGAATCTCATCGAGTTCCTCGGTGAGGCTAAGCGCTTCCTCCGCGGGTTCCAGGGCGCAATCGAGCAGCGCCTGGGAGGCCTGATCCATGATGGTGCGGACGGTATCGCACATGACGATGAGGTCGTGCGAGAAGTTGTCCAGATGTTCACGGTAGGCAGTACGCATGCAGGAAATGATAGCTCACAAACCGCGCAAATGCTTGCTGAGTCACACCAGTGTGGGTTTAGCCGCCGGAGTTATAAATATCAGCGCCGACCGGAACGAATTCATCCTCGGGGTCATCGAGCCAGCCATCGGGAAGCGCGACCTTGGAGGGCGAGCCCTGGCGCCCGCGCGCACCATCGGCATCGGCAGCCAAAGCATCAGAATCCGCCCAGGGCGCCAGCAATTTGCGCAGGCTCTCTAAGGAATCCACCTTGGCCAAGCCGGCGCGCACCTGCCCGCCGACGGGGAAGCCACGCAGGTACCAGCCAATGTGCTTGCGGATGTCCCTGGATGCGTGGTCCTCGCCCTCATGCTGCGCGAGCAGTTCCGCGTGGCGAAGAATAACCTGGGTGACCTCGCCCAAGGTGGGCTCGGCGGGGATCGACTCGCCGCGCAGGGCGGCGCCCAGCTCCGCGAAAAGCCACGGCCGGCCCAGGCAGCCGCGGCCCACCTGCACGCCATCACAGCCGGTGGCCTCCATCATGCGGCGGGCGTCATCGGCGCGGAAAATATCGCCATTGCCCAGCACCGGAACGCCGGTGTCCGCGAGGTGCTCCTTGAGCCGGGCGATCTCATCCCACCTAGCATCGCCGGAATAACGTTGCGCGGCCGTGCGCCCGTGCAAGGTAACGGCGGCGGCGCCGGAATCCACGGCAATGCGCCCGGCGTCGAGGTGCGTATGGTGCTCGTCATCAATGCCCACGCGCATCTTCACCGTGACGGGGATATTCGTGCCCTCGGTGGCCTTGACGGCGGCGGAGACGATATTGCCAAAGAGGCGGCGCTTATAAGGCAGGGCAGAACCGCCGCCACGCCTGGTTACCTTGGGGACGGGGCAGCCAAAGTTCATGTCGATGTGGTCGGCCAAATTCTCATCCACGATGATCTTGGCTGCTTTATAGGTGTATTCCGGATCCACCGTATAAATCTGCAGGGAACGCGGATCTTCCTCCGGGGCAAAGGTGGTCATGTGCATGGTTTTCTCGTTGCGCTCCACTAGGGCGCGCGCGGTGACCATCTCGCAGACATACAAGCCCGACACCGTTCCGGTGCGGGCCAGCTCCTGTTCCCGGCACAACGTGCGGAAGGCGACGTTGGTTACCCCCGCCATGGGGGCGAGGATGACGGGGGAGGAGAGGTCATAGTTTCCAATGCGCAAATTCACGCCCTAATTGTGCTCGTTAACGGCGGAATTTAGCAACTAGCAGCAAGGTGGTGGTTACCGAGGATTCCCATGATTGGGGTGAATGTCACAAAATGATGGTGGCGAAAACGTTAATTTTCGCTACTGTGGTCTGTGTAACTAAATTGGGTGGGCCGTAGCACCGGTCTACTCGTATATGAAGGAGGATGACAGTTGTCCGATAGAATCGCATACGCCCCGTTTGAGAAGCTCGTAGTTTCTGCAGAGGAGGCTGCGAAGTACGTCAACAATGGTGACCGCGTAGGAATCTCCGGCTTCACCGGTGCAGGTTACCCCAAGGGTTTGCCTACCGCCATTGCAGATAAGGCGAAGGCGCTGCACGACAAGGGCGAAGAGTTCAAGATTGACCTCTTCTCCGGTGCTTCTACCGCCCCTGACTGCGACGGTGTTTTGGCAGAGGCAGAGGCTATTAACTTCCGCTCCCCATACAACTCCGACCCGCTGCTGCGTAAGCAATTCAACGACGGCACCGCGCTCTACCAGGATATTCACCTGTCCCACCTGGGCCAGCAGGTAGAAGAGGGCTTCTATGGTGACTTCCAGGTAGCCGTCATCGAGGCCGTACGCATTACCGAGGAAGGCAATATCGTGCCCTCCTCCGCAGTGGGCAATAACCTCGAGTTCGTCGAGGCTGCAGACAAGATCATCATCGAGATTAACGAGTGGCAGTCCGAGAACCTTGAGGGTATGCACGACATCTACCGCATCGACAAGCTGCCTAACCGCCAGCCCATCCCGATTAACAAGCCGGGCGACCGCATTGGTACCACCTACATGGAGATCCCGGAGGAGAAGGTCGTGGCCGTTGTCAAGACCAACTCGGCCGACCGTAACGCTCCATTCCGCGAGCCGGACGAGACCTCTGAGAAGATCGCCGCTAACTTCATCGAGTTCTTGGAGGGCGAGGTTGCCGCAGGCCGCCTCGAGTACGACAAGTTCATCATGCAGTCCGGCGTGGGTAACGTGCCGAACGCCGTGATGGCGGGCCTTCTGGACTCCAAGTTCGAAAACATCCAGGCATATACCGAGGTTATCCAGGACGGCATGCTGGACCTTATCGATGCCGGCAAGATGACCGTGGCTTCTGCAACCTCCTTCGCGCTGTCGCCGGAGTACGCAGAAAAGATGAACGCGGAAGCAGACCGCTACCGCAACCACATCATCCTGCGCCCGCAGCAGATTTCTAACCACCCTGAGGTCATCCGCCGCGTCGGCTTGATTTCTTCCAACGGCATGATCGAGGGAGATATCTACGGCAACATCAACTCCACCAACGTGTCCGGTTCCCGCATCATGAACGGCACCGGTGGCTCTGGTGACTTCACCCGCAACGCGTACATCTCCACCTTCGTGTCCCCATCCATCGCGAAGGATGGCGCCATCTCCGCTCTGGTTCCGTTCGTGTCCCACACGGACCACACCGAGCACGACACCATGGTCATCATCACCGAATACGGTGTGGCTGACCTGCGTGGCTTGGCTCCAAAGCAGCGCGTTGAGAAGATCATCGCCGTGGCTCACCCGGACTACCGTCCGCTGTTGGAGGAGTACTACGAGCGTGCGAAGGAAAACAAGTTCCAGCACACCCCGCACGACTTGAAGACTGCCTTCGATTTCCAGGTTAACTTCATGGAAAAGGGTGACATGCGCGGTTAATCTCCACCGCCATGGCAAAGGAGGGCCTCCCGGCTGGGAAGCCCTCCTTCTGCTTTGTTTGGATACTCTCAGGCGAGGGGTGAATTAGGAGATCTAAAAGTCAACACGCTAATATAGAGCGACGTTGGGCCTTTAGCTCAGTTGGTAGAGCTACGGACTTTTAATCCGCAGGTCGTGGGTTCGATCCCCACAGGGCCCACATCAGGAGCCGCCTTCGGGCGGCTCCTTTTCTAGTTTTTCACGAGCTTCTTAATGGCGTGCATAGCCTCCGCTAGCTTCTCCTTAGCCACCTCGCCGTCCTCGGCCGCTGCACCGGCCACACAGTGCTCTATGTGGTCTTCTAAGAGCGCGAGAGAGACGTTCTCTAGCGCGGATGTCACCGCCGAGATTTGGGTGATGATATCGATGCAGTATTGGTCCTCATCGACCATGCGATGAATCCCGCGCGCCTGGCCTTCGATGCGCTTCAGGCGCGCCAGATAACGCGCTTTGCTCTTACTATCGGCGTTGTATCCGTGGATATCCGGCTCGTGGCAGGAACAGGTTTTCTGCTGTTCAGACATGGTTAAAACTCCTTCTGGGGGAGCGATTTTGTTTCTTGGTGATGTCTCCAGTATATTTCTAGAAGTCGCCAAGAAGCGACTGGCCCCCATCGTCTAGCGGCCTAGGACACTGCCCTTTCACGGCAGCGGCACGGGTTCGAATCCCGTTGGGGGTACCAACACCTTTGTGTTGGTACGAAATAATTTCTCATTTGGCCTTGTGGCGCAGTTGGTTAGCGCGCCGCCCTGTCACGGCGGAGGTCGCGGGTTCAAGTCCCGTCAAGGTCGCATTCTGAACAGTACACGCTTCGGCGGGTACTGTTCTTTTTTGGTTTTGCAGGCTGCTTGCTGATGCCACCTCAGCATCACTGGGGCATCAGCAAGCGGCGGAAAAACGGCGTTGTAGTGCTGATTTGTGTTGTTTCTAGGCGCCTGTGTAAAGTAATTACCCGTGCCCAAGGGGCACACAAAACTGAAAATGGCCTTGTGGCGCAGTTGGTTAGCGCGCCGCCCTGTCACGGCGGAGGTCGCGGGTTCAAGTCCCGTCAAGGTCGCGGAAACCTTCGGGTTTCTGGCCAGATAGCTCAGTCGGTAGAGCACACGCCTGAAAAGTGTGGGGTCGCCAGTTCGATCCTGGCTCTGGCCACAACTATGGTCCCTCCTTGTTATCAAGGAGGGGCCATTTTTGGTTTAATGGGGGACATGGAAAAAGCAATTTCTCATCAAACCGATTTGTCCCGTTTCGTGCTTACCGTTGATGGTGTGGAAGCGGGAATCTGCGAATACGTAGATTCCGGCGATACCCGCGAGTTCAACCACACGGTCATCGGGGACGACTTCCGCGGTCAGGGCTTGTCCTCCCCGCTGATTAAGGAGGCCCTCGATGAAACCCGGGCTGCCGGCATGAAGGTCATCGTCACCTGCTCTGCCGTGGCGCACTTTATGGACAAGAACCCCGAATACCAGGATCTGCTGCGCGGTTAAGCACAGCAAAAAGCGGCCCACACAAGACTGTGGGCCGCTTTTAGTCTATTTAGATGTAGTAGTCCGGATCCACGAGCTTGACCCGCTCATGCCTATTTGAAGGCCGATTCTTGGCGGGGATGCCCACGGCGATGTGATCGGCCGGTACATCCTTCGTGACAACGGCATTGGCACCGATGGCGGAACCGGCCCCGATGGTGATGGGGCCTAAGACCTTGGCGCCCGCGCCGATGGTGACGTTATCTTCCACCGTGGGGTGGCGCTTGGTCTGGGTGAGCACCTGACCGCCGAGCGTCACGCCGTGGTAGAGCATGACGCCATCGCCAATTTCCGCGGTTTCGCCGATGACAATGCCCATCCCGTGGTCGATGAAGAAGCGGCGCCCGATGGTGGCGCCTGGGTGGATCTCGATGCCGGTAAAAAAGCGATTAATTTGGGCCAGGATGCGCGCAGGGCCCCGCAGGCCGCGCTTCCACAGCCAGTGGGACACGCGGTGCGACCAGATGGCGTGCAGGCCGGAATAGACGATCGCGTTTTCAACGTCGCCACGGGCAGCTGGGTCATGGTCGCGGGCATTGGCTAAATCTTCGCGGATATATTTAATAATGCTCATGCGGACTATAATACTGGTCACAAAAAGGCACCCGCCAAGCTTGACGGGTGCCTTTTATTCATGGACTAGGTTGCGGGGCTAGTTATGCCTCGCGGATGTCCTCGAAAAGAACGGTGGAAACGTAGCGCTCACCAAAGTCCGGCAGGACAACGACGATGGTCTTGCCCTCGAACTCGGGGCGCTCAGCCAGCTTCAGCGCGGCGGAAAGGTTTGCACCGGCGGAAATGCCAACCAGCAGGCCTTCCTCGGTAGCAAGGTCGCGGGAAAGCTTGATGGACTCCTCGAGGGAAGCGGTCAGGACCTCATCCAGCTGCTCGCGGTCGAGCACGTCCGGCACGAAGTTGGCGCCTAGGCCCTGGATCTTGTGCGGACCTGCCTGGCCTTCAGACAGCACAGGGGAGTCAGCCGGCTCAACGGCTGCGAGGTAAACGTCTGGGTTCTTGGACTTCAGGTAGCGACCTGCACCGGTGATGGTGCCGCCAGTGCCGACGCCTGCGACGAAGGCATCGACATTGCCCTCGGCGTCGTCCCAGATCTCCGGGCCGGTGGTGGCCTCGTGGATCTTGGGGTTGGCCTCGTTAGCGAACTGGGAAGCCAAGATGGCGTTGTCGCGCTCGGCGACGATCTCGTTGGCCTTATCAACCGCACCCTGCATTCCGGCAGCGCCCGGGGTCAGGATGATTTCTGCACCGTATGCGCGAAGCAGGACCTTGCGCTCATTGGACATGGTCTCTGGCATGGTGAGGACAACGTCGTAGCCCAAGGTTGCGCCGGCCAGTGCTAGGGCAATGCCGGTATTACCGGAGGTAGCTTCAACGATGGTGCCGCCCGGCTTCAGGTCACCGGATTCCTCAGCGGCCTTGATGATGGCGAGGCCGATGCGGTCCTTCACGGAGTTACCAGGGTTAAAGGACTCCACCTTGGCCAGCACGGTGGCACCCTTACCCCCAGCCAAGCGGTTGATGCGGATAAGTGGGGTACCGCCGATGGTCTCTAGGACATTGTTGTAAATAGCCATTTATTAGGACTCCTTTGGGAATCATATTCGTGGTCAAATCAGGTACAAGCGCAAGGATACACTATTTAAGTAGACAGAGTGGTATATTTATTACAGACAACCCATTCGGGCATGGAATGTGGGATTCACGGCCGCGGAGGCGAAGGGACGATTTCGAATTACCCCCACTTGCTGTCTATAATTCCACGTAGTTACCCGCTGCTCCCCAAGTTTTCGGGGATATCGGGTGCACCTACTTGGTTACCCCCGACGAGGAAAGAGTCTCATGGAGTCGCATCGCCTCAAAGATGATGAAGAATCCGTACGCGCGGCACTGTCGTCTCTCAAAACCGCCACCGGAATCCCAGTGACGATGTACGCAACATTATTGGCGGATAATCGCCTGCAAATTACCCAGTGGGTGGGCCTGCGTACGCCGGCGCTGCAGAATCTGCTTATCGATGCCGGCGTGGGCGTCGGCGGGCGCGTCATCACCACCCGTCGCGCGGTGGGCGTATCGGACTACACGCGTGCCACCACCATTTCCCACGAGAACGACAGCGTAATCCAAGACGAAGGCCTGCACTCGATCGTGGCCGTACCCGTTACCGTGCAGCGTGAAATCCGGGGAGTGCTTTACGTTGGCGTACATTCCCCTGTGCGCTTGGGGGATAAGGTCATCGAGGAAGTAACGATGACGGCCCGGACCCTAGAGCAAGATCTCGCGGTCAACTCCGCGATGCGCCGCGCCGATGGCGGAAAGGGAGGTGCGTCCCGCGGCCATGCGATGAACGGTGCGGAATGGGAACAGGTTCGTTCCACCCACTCCAAGCTGCGCATGCTGGCCAACCGCGTCGAGGACGAGGAGTTGCGCAAGGAACTCGAGGCGCTCTGCGATCAGATGGTCTCTCCCGTGCGCGTGAAGCAATCAACCAAGCTTTCCGCCCGCGAGCTCGACGTCCTCTCCTGCGTGGCACTCGGCCACACCAACGTGGAAGCGGCGGAAGAAATGGGAATTGGCGCCGAAACCGTCAAGTCCTACCTACGCTCCGTGATGCGCAAGTTGGGGGCGCACACTCGCTACGAAGCCGTCAATGCCGCCCGCCGGATCGGCGCGTTGCCCTGATAACCGGTAGCGTAGAAAGCTGTGAAAGATCAGTTTATTGTTTCCGGCGGTGCCCGTCTTGCAGGCACCGTCAAAGTAGATGGCGCCAAAAACAGCGTCCTTAAGCTCATGGCCGCCGCGTTGCTGGCGGAGGGGACGACGACGCTGACCAATTGCCCAGAGATTCTGGACGTACCTTTGATGAAAAAGGTACTCGAAGGCTTGGGCTGCGAGGTGACAATCGATGGCAGCACCGTCCGCATTACTACCCCTGCGACGCCGCAATCGAACGCGGACTTTGATGCGGTTCGCCAATTTAGGGCATCGGTATGCGTCTTAGGCCCACTAACCTCGCGCTGCGGGCATGCAAAGGTTGCGCTGCCCGGTGGTGACGCCATTGGCTCTCGCCCGCTTGATATGCACCAGACCGGCTTGGAAAAACTCGGCGCCACCACCCGCATTGAACACGGCGCCGTGGTCGCTGAGGCCTCCGAGCTTCGCGGTTCCACCATCCGTTTGGACTTTCCTTCCGTTGGTGCAACGGAAAACATTTTGACCGCCGCCGTCTTGGCTGAGGGCACCACCGTCCTCCACAACGCCGCCCGCGAGCCCGAGATCGTTGACCTGTGCGAGATGATGAAATCCATGGGCGCCAATATCGAAGGCGAAGGCACCTCCGAGGTCACCATCCACGGCGTGGACCGGCTTAACCCAACGGAGCACGAGGTCATCGGTGACCGCATCGTGGCAGGCACCTGGGCTTATGCCGCAGCCATGACACAAGGCGATATCACAGTCGGCGGCATTGCTCCGCGCCACTTGCACCTTCCGCTGGAAAAGCTGAAGTCCGCCGGTGCAGAGATTGAAACCTATGAAAACGGCTTCCGCGTGCGTATGGATAAGCGCCCTACCGCTGTGGATTACCAGACGTTGCCTTTCCCAGGCTTTCCGACGGACCTCCAGCCCATGGCCATCGGCATTTCCTCCATCGCCGAAGGGACCACCGTGATCACGGAGAACGTCTTTGAATCCCGGTTCCGCTTCGTCGACGAAATGCTGCGCTTGGGTGCCGATGCCCAAGTAGACGGTCATCATGTGGTGGTGCGCGGAAAGGAGCATCTTTCCTCTACGCATGTGTGGAGCTCCGATATCCGCGCAGGAGCTGGCCTGGTGCTCTCCGCACTCTGCGCCGACGAAGCCACGACCGTTCACGATGTCTTCCATATCGACCGCGGCTATCCCCACTTTGTGGAGAACCTTTCACGGCTTGGAGCCACCATCGAAAGGACGCAGGAAGAAGAAATCTTCTAATTAACCTTTCCCCAGTATGCATTTTTGCGGTGTGTGCTGGGGATTTGTGTGTTTTCTGGAGTGGGGTGTAACTTTATCGAAGTCGCCGAGAGGTAGCCGGTTGGTTACTTGTGAGTGACTTTTTGTACTGGCTTGGTCCGAGGATTTGACTTGGTTCAGGTTGTTGGGTAAGTTGGTACGAGCCGCCGCAGAGAGGTTAACGTTTGGTTAATTTTCTTGTGGTGTGTGGATGTTGTTTGAGAACTCAATAGTGTGCCAATGTACTTATTTTT
>NZ_JBEHFR010000028.1:0-26240 GCF_040225635.1 Corynebacterium sp. KPL2830
GACTCACAATGAACATCCTCTCCTACGGACACAAAATCCGCACTAATCGGGTGTCCACCAAACGAGGGTAACCTCAGTGGACTGTTGTTGAAAGGAAGTCTTCCAGCCTATTTCCGAATTGTTGATGATATCCGTCAAACCACATTAGGTTCCTTTCGGGCTATGCAGGGCGTATAACGCCAAGCCCCTGAATATTGATTTAAAGTCTTGTCGAAAAGCAGGTTGCGGATATAGCCCAGTCCCCAGTTTTTGCTGTCGTCTTAGACGATTGAGTGTATTCCAGCATTCACTTTTCTACAAGGAAGATTTGCCTGTTGTGTCCTGAGGATTCAAGATTCGGCTCTGTGGGGTGGAACAGAGACGTTGTCGAAGTGAAGAAGGCGAGAATCGCTGCCCCGGGGATAATTATGCGCCTAGATCGGTTTCTGGTGTCAGCAAGTTTTAGCATGTCTCTACTCCATCAATTTGGGCGTAGTGAGGAGCGATGTTTGTGCGGGTTCCGGCTACTACCAGTTTGCACGGTGAGTCTCGGGCTAGTCCTGCATACTCGTCGTCGTCAAGTGTCTTTCGCCTTGAGGAGGTAGTTGAGGAGAACAGCTTACGGACGATGGGCACCCATATGTAACAGGGGCCACCATCGCCGATCGCTATACCTGCTAAGGGAAGCCGGCAAAAGGAAACCACGAAATGAGTTCAATTAGTGCACTTCGGGGAAGCTATGACCGATGTCCCGATACGGACCAGTAGTACCAAACCAAAATGAGCGCCCTGGTCGCTACTACTCCGAGGGTCGGATTCCTAATAGAAAGATCAAAAACCCGGCTGTACGAGTTCTTAAGGTGAACTGGTACGAAACCGGGCTTTTAATATGTGCTGTACGTTATGCGCCAGGACGCTTGCCGTGATTAGCGGCCTTCTTGCGGCGATCCTTGCGCTTGCGACCACGCTTGCTCATTGCGCACTCCTTCGTTGAGGGTTTCTGAACTTTATTCAACTGTAGCGGCTAAGGGCGCCGAAACGAAAATTGGGGTAGGGGTTAGGTTCCCCGGGTCCGCGCTTTTAGGCGGACACGCGGGAGCGGCCGCGGCCGCGGTTGCGGCGACGCTTGAGGGCGCGGCGCTCCTCTTCAGACAGGCCGCCCCAGACGCCGGCGTCGAGGCCGGACTCGAGTGCCCAGTTGAGGCAGGAAGAAGCGACGGGGCAGCGGTTGCAGACCAGCTTGGCCTTGGCGATCTGGGTAAGGGCAGGGCCGGAGTTACCTACTGGGAAGAACAGCTCTGGGTCTTCGTCGCGGCAAACGGCTTCGTGGCGCCAATCCATGATTGATATCTCCTAACAAATTTTTGACAGCAGTAAATACGAGCGCAATCCGTGCGGGACAGGAAAGCACCTTGATTTTTAGGTGGTGTGTGAACTGGTCTGCTAGCAGTGGGGCCCGGTCTCGAGGTCGGGCCAGCGTCGCCGCCGCCTATGGTTCACGGTGTTGTTACCTGAAGTTTCCTCCAGGTTAAGAAGAGGTTTACGCCCTCTTTCTTTTTGCTACTAGAGAATCATGACATGTTTACCCGATCGCCGCTAGGGGTACAGGCTAAAATGTGGTTAACATCACGTAAATAGGTGCGGTGTGGGGGCCATAAATGCCAAAATCAAATTTTAAAGAAGCCTGTGAGAATCGCCGTGAGCTGCGGCAATGGGTGCTATAGGGTGAGTGTGGTTGCGCAGAGACCGTCAAATCTCCCAGCTCAGCCCCTTGCCCCCGCGCTAGCGCAGGAAACATCGAGGCCCGCCGTGGGTGGCATAGAGAAAACTCGTGCCGGATTAGTAGACTGTGGCTTTGTGTCTAAGCAGAAGAAACGCCAGGTAAATAAACAGCAGCGAGATAAGTCGGCAGAGCCCGCGCCGGCACCGGAGAGTGCCCCGCGGTCGGTGTTGATAGGCGCCGGCATTGCCACGGTGCAATCCATCGCGGTTATTTGTTTTGGCATTTTCCTCATCGTGCGCGAAGCGGTGGGCGCGGAAAATGGCTCGATGGTCTCTGATTCCGGATCGGGAAGCTTTGTGGGGCTAGGCACCGCCATCTTTATCTTCATCGTCTTTGGCTTCGTCATTGCAGGCGCCTGGGCCATGGTGAAGGGAAAGCGATGGGGAAGAGGTGCCGTGGTCCTCGTAGAGCTCATCCTGGGCGCGAGCGCGTTTCAAATGTATAGCGGTGGATCCCCGGTGCTGGGAACTATCACCCTGCTAAGCGCGGTCGCGGTGCTTTACCTCTTGATGTTCAGGCGCGAGTCCTCAGAGTGGGCCGCCTCGAATTTCTAAGGGCCACTCGCGTTTGGGGCCATTCGCGCGGGGCCGCGAGTGGCACTCTTTTAGTCGCTGCTGAGGCCGACGACGGTATCGCCGCGGGTTTCTACAATGGTCTCGCCCGCTAACGTGAGGTGGACGGGACCGCGGTAGCCGCCGCGGTCGACGGCTATCTCGCGCAGTACCTCGCCGGTAGACCAGTCCACCACGGCTATGCCCTTTTCGGTGGGCATTAGCATGCGCCCAGCCACTGAAATCGGGGTGCCGATGGCACCGTCAATGACGTGATCGACGTGCAAATCACTGGGGGTTAGAAGGTAGAGGCGCTGCCCATCAAACCACGTCATATGGTGCGGGAGATCCGCAACGGTCGGGGCGAAGGGGCTTGTGCCGGAATCGATGGCGTCGGAAGGCTTTACGGGGGTAGAAGAAAGCTTGTCGCCCTGGTTGTTGTAGGACTCAATGCGGGGTTCTGGGCCGGGGATATAGACCGCGGCGGCGTCTTGGCCCACCGCGATAAGCCGCGCTCCATCGCGATCGACGGAGACATCCGCGTCCATTTCTGGTTCCCGGGAGTCCTCCGGGGTAGTGGCTTGAAACCTTAACCACGTGGTGTGAGGTTCCTCAGGGCACGATTCCGTCAGCGCGAGATTCTCGGTACGCGTCAGCGCCGAAGAAATGGTGCACTCCTCGTGCGGTTGCTTCTGTGACTCCTGCTTGGCCTCCACATCGCCGTATTCCACGGTGCGCACGAGATCTGAGCGCCATAGATCGATTCGCCCGGCAGAAACGGTCCCTACCCGGTCATTGGATTGCACGGGTACAACATCCGGGGAATTAATAGCGCTGCGGGTGGAGTCATATTCACCCGTCGCGGCGTCGATGGCAACCGAATCCCCGCAGCCCACGCCCGTGCGATAGGTGGCAACCACCTTGCCCCAGGCGGTCGATAGCGAGCACAGCTCGGCATCGCTGCGGGTGTAGGTCCAGGCCGTGGAACCATCGGCATTGGTGGCAGTGAGCACATCGCCATCGTGGCTAATACTCAACCCGTGGGCGGAAATGGCGCGGTATTGTCCGGGTACTGGCTGGTTCGGCAGGCTGTAGGCGGCGGTGAGGGAAGAGGGGACATCGGCAAGCACGGCGGCATCGCTTTCCCCAGGAACGGCCTCTTGGTGCAGGTCAGCCTGGTGGATATTGGCCGTGGCGACCGCGCCGCCCACCGCGATGGCGCAGATAGCGCCGATAATGCCGGTGGCCTTCCAATCCGCCGCGGTAGCCCGCAAGATGGGGGCCTTAGTCATCGGCGCCCTCCTCGAGGCGTGCCCTTGCCGCGCCGAGACCCGCCCCGGGACCGCGATTGGGCTTGTCCCGCAGACCGCTTATGCGCCGGAAGCTGGCCAATCACGCTGGTGGCAGGGCCCACCTTCTCCTGCACGCCAGCGGGGATGGACAGCGCCTGGGCAAGCTCCGGGGAGGTGGAAAACCACTGCGGCGGCGTGGCCGTATCCAAACCCAGTTCATCGTTGATGACCTGCCATTTGGCCAGCTCATCGTAGCCCACCAGGGTGACGGCGGTGCCGGTGTGCCCTGCGCGGCCGGTGCGCCCGATGCGGTGGATAAAGGTCATGGGATCATCGGGAACCTGGTAGTTGATGACGTGGGTGACATCGTCGACGTCGATGCCGCGCGCCGCGATATCGGTGGCGACGAGGATGTCCACCTTGCCCGAGCGGAAGGCCTGCAGGGACTTCTCCCGGGACTTTTGGCCCAAGTCACCGTGTACGGCGCCGACGCGGAAGCCGCGCTCAGCAAGGTCATCGGCCAATTGCGCGGCCGAGCGTTTGGTGCGGGTAAAGATGATGCTGCGACCCCGGCCCTGGGCCTGCAGTATATGCGCGATGACCGGCACCTTATCCATGCGGTGGGCCTGGAAGGTGACCTTGCGGGTGGTTTCGTGCGTGACCTCATCCGCATCCGATTCAGCCCGGATGTGTACGGGCTTATGCATGAACTGGCGCGATAGGTTCAAGATGGCGCCGGGCATGGTGGCAGAAAACAGCATTGTTTGGTGCGCATTGCCATCGAGCGCTTCCAAAATGGCCTCTATGGAGGGTAAAAAGCCTAGGTCCAGCATCTCATCGGCCTCATCGAGCACCACGATGGCAACGTGGCGCAGGACCAGATCGCCGCGCTCGTGCAGATCGAGCAGGCGGCCTGGCGTGCCGATGACCACATCGACGCCGCGCTGGAGGAGCTTAATTTGCTCCTCATAGGGGCGCCCGCCGTAGATGGAGGCGAGGCGGACCGGCAGGTGCGCGGCCGCGTCCTGCAGATCCGCGGCGACCTGCTGCGCTAGCTCGCGGGTGGGAACGACGATAAGCGCCCGAGGTGTTCCATCCAGCGGGGCAATATCGGCGTCATCAAAAACGCGATCGAGCAGCGGCACGCCAAAGCCAAAGGTCTTGCCCATGCCGGTGCGCGCCTGGCCAATAAGGTCTTGGCCATTAAGCGCAATGGGCAGGGTTAATTCCTGGATTGCAAAGGTTCGCGCGATGCCACGGTCAGCGAGCCCATCGCAGATTTCGGCGGCGACGCCGAGTTCCGCAAAGGTCGGTGGCTGGGTTTTTATGACAGACACACCTTGATAGTAGCCGGGATGGTTATAGTGGGGCCATTGGCATGTAAAACTCTCGTTAGAGGAGGATAATTTTATGGATATCAAGTTTGGTTTTGCAGATACCCCGCGCGAGCTGATCATTAGCACCAGTGGCGAGCAGGCGGAGCTGACGCAAAAGATTAATAGCGCCCTGGCGGAAAACTCCACGTTGGAGCTAGAAGATGACAAGGGTCGCAAGTACCTCGTGCGCACGGACCGCGTGGTGTACGTCGAGGTTGGCGCCGCTAAGAAGCAGTCCGTCGGATTCGCCGGCGCTTAAGCCTGGGGCCTTTTAAAGGTTTGCTAATTCAGTTTTGAATAGGCAACCGGGTACGCTCAATGCCTATGGAAAGTAGGCAGAATCGCAAGGCTCACCAGAGCCATGGGCGAATCCCGGATCATCCGAACCCGGTGGTCCGGTTCGCCCGCCGCTACGGCTGGTGGCGTGTGGTGGCTATCCCCGTGATGGTGCTGCTTACCGTCTGGGTGATTGTGGATATTGCGTCTGGCTCTTCGGCCGATGACAACGGCGATGCATCCAGCGCGGAGACCACCGCCGCCACTCCTACCCACGAGGATCTCACCGGCCCTGACCCCGCAAACGCAGAGGCAGTAGAGCGCGAGATTAGTGAGATGCCGCCTGGAAGTGACTTCACCAAAAAAGGAAAGGGCACTTTCCACGGAATCGGCCGCCCCGGCGCCGTAGCGGGCGAGGGCGGCGAGAAGAAGGTGCGCTATTCCATCGAGGTAGAAGATGGGCTCAATACCGCTCCCTACGGCGGAGATGATGCCTTTGCCGCAATGGTGGAGGCAACCCTTGCGGATCCACGCGGGTGGACCGCTCAAGGTGACTTCGAATTCGAGCACGTTGCCTCCGCAAACGATCCCGATACCCGCATCCAGCTGACCTCTCTGACCACGGCCGCGGAGCGGTGTGGCGAGAAGATTGAGACGGAAACCTCCTGTCACACCATGTTTACCGGCGAATCCACCACCATCATTAATGAGGCGCGGTGGGTGCGCGGGGCCACGCCCTTTGAGGGTGATTTGGGCAATTACCGCCAGTACGTCATCAATCACGAATTGGGCCACGCCATCGGATATGCCTCCCACCAACAATGCGGCGGCGAGGGCAAATTGGCCCCGGTAATGATGCAGCAGACGCTGAGTTTGAACAACAAGGAATTGCATGACCGCAATCCCAAGGAGGTCTATCCTGATGAGGATGTGACCTGCGAGCCCAACCCGTGGCCATATCCTAATCCGGAGCAAAAGGATCCCCACCAACCCCAATAAGGAGTACTGGATGCCGCTTCCCCCAGAGCATGTTTTAAGCGCCTTCCACGCAGAAACCGGAGCGACAGGCTCGCGCCGGGCCCAAGGCGATCAGCTGGGTCCGGTATGGGATAACGGCATCAAGGTGGGCGACGTGGTCTACTCCCAGGTCGGCCCCTTCGCTGCGTGGTCTGCCAAGGTGCGCGAAAAGCTTAGCGTGCCGGGCGCGCGGGTATCGCGGCCGGTTCTAGCGAGCGACGGGCGCCACACCGCGGCCGGGTGGAAGGCGACGCAGTTCCTTCCCGGCGAGGTCACCGGGCGCATCGATGAAGCAGCGCAGACGGCCTTGCGCTTGGACGATGCCATGGCCAATGCGCCAGCACCTCCGGGTACGCACCGCGATGATGCCTTTGCCCGCGCGGAGCGCACCGCCTGGGCGGAGACGGGGGAGGCCTACGATAAGGCCGCGCTTGCCGATGTCCCCTTGGTCACCGCCCATACCGCCCTGCTGACCACCACGGTCTTTTATGGTGCGCACCCACCGGGAATCGTGGATCTCGTGCCGAGCCAATCCGCGCGCCCAGCCGGGTGGAGCGCCGCGCTTGTGATCGTGGATGGTCTGATCGCACAAGTGGTAGATGATGATATCTGCCAGCGGTTTGGCCATGTGCCAGGCATGCAGGAGCTTTTGCTGCGGGCGGTGTCCTATCGTCGGCACATTAATGATCTTAACCCGCGCTCGCGCTCGAATGTGCGTTCTAATATTGAGCGGGTAGAACAGTTTCTTGTGTCTAGGGCATCTGCAATACTGGGGCGGTGACTTACGATCCCCATTCCACCGCCCGCGCGGGAGTGGTCCTACCGCCGTCGCCCGAGGTACGACTCATCGCCCGCACCACGTCCGCACACGCCCGATCCTGGCCCGTTGAGCTGCCGGAAACCGGTACCTGGAAGGTAACCGGCACCGCCGGAACCGGCGTATCCAGTTTTCTTATCGATACCGTCATTCATGCTCTCGACCGCGCCCAGGACACAGGCGCTGATCCCTCCGGCATCCTCGTTGTTGCCGCCTCCAAGGAATCCGGCGCCCGCCTGCGCCGCGAGCTTTCAGAGCGCCTCGAAGATTATGCGGCACAATCCTCCATGGTCCGCTCCATCCACTCGCTGGCCTTCGCCCTTCTGCGCAGTGCAAGCGACGAGGAATTGCGCCTTATCACCGGCGCGGAACAGGACGCCGTTATCCGGGAATTGCTCGAAGGCCACGCGGAGTCCGGCCACGGCGACTGGCCGGAGGAAGTCCGACCCGCCCTAGAGTACGTAGGCTTTGCCCGCCAATTGCGCGATTTTCTTTTGCGCTCCATCGAACGAGGACTTAGCCCCGCGGATTTGGAGAACCTTGGAGCCAAGTACGGCCGCGGTATGTGGAGTGCTGCCGGTACGTTCCTGCGCGAATACGAACGCGTCCAAGCCCTATCCGGGGCGCACTCCTATTCCGCGGCCGAGCTAGTCAACCAGGTCCTGCTGCGCCCAGAACTTACGAGTTCGCACCCGTGGCACACCATCGTGGTTGATGATGCCCAGCTATTAGATCCCACCGCGGGCAAACTCATCTCCCGCTTGGCCCCCGCTGCACAATTGCTGGTCATCGGCGGCGATGCAGACCAATCCGTCTTTGCCTTCCGCGGTGCGAATTCGCAGTTCCTCGAGGAATTTCCCGCGAAGAACTCCATCGAGCTTTCGCAGCCGCACCGCAATGGAACCCCGGCCTGCGTTTCCATCGTGGATTCTGAGGGCCGCCTGCGCGATGTGGTGGCCGATACCGTGCGCCGCCGCCATTTGGACGATGGCGTGCAGTGGCGCGATATCGCCGTCATCGTGCGCTCAACGGCGGATATTGGCCAGATGCGCCGTACCTTGCTGGCGGCCGGGGTGCCCGTGCATATCAGCCCTACCGACGTCATTTTGGCGGAACAGCGCCTAGTATCCGCCATGCTCCTTGCCCTGCGCGCCTTGGAAGAAAACCTCAGCAATGCGGAGCTTGAGGAATTGCTGACCGGGCCCGTGGGCGGGGCGGATCCCGTCACCCTGCGCCGCCTGATTCGCGGTTTGCGCCGGTGGGCGCCCGATACGCGCGGCATGGATAGCCTGCGCGAGCTCTTGCAAGGCGAGCTACCGGACTTCAATGGCCAACTCACTGAGCGCGAGTTTTCCATCCTGGAGCGCGTGCGCGCGGTGCTTGCAGCAGGCCGGCAGGCCATACAAGCTCAAGCTTCTGTGGAAGAGATCCTGTGGGAGGTATGGAGTGCTACCGAGCTGGATATGCGCCTGCAGGCATCCGCCTTGCGCGGCGGTGCCACCGGCTCCCAAGCAGACCGCGATCTTGATGCCATGATGGCGCTCTTTGACGCCGCCGGGGATTACTCCGAGCGCCGCCCTGGATCCTCGCTGCAGTCTTTTTTAACCCACATCACCGAACAAGAACTGCCCACCGGCGTGCGCGACCGCCGTACCGCCATCCCGCAGGCCGTGGAGATTATCACCGCCCACGGCGCCGTTGGCCGCGAATGGGATACCGTTATCGTCGCAGGAGCACAAGAAGGCGCGTGGCCCTCACTAGGGGAGACCGGTTCCATTTTTGGCCAAGAAGATCTCATCGATCTTCTGGACCGCGATATTGAGCCTGATACCCCCGTCAGCCACATTGCCTCCCGTCTGGCCGAAGAGCGCCGGCTCTTCCACGTCGCCACCACACGTCACCGGAGCCGGTTGCTCATCGCCGCGGTGGAAAATCCCAACGAGGATGCCTTTGCAGAACCTTCCCGCTTCATCGCGGAATTTACCGGGCGCGGGGTTGATGTGCCTGGGACCATGGCGCGCCGGGAAGCCAGCCGCGCCTTGCGCGCCACCCAATTTCCCCGCGAGCTGGGCTTGGACGTTCCCGAGCCAGCACCGGTGTCCCTGCGCGATGGGCTCGAGATCGATCCCCTCGATATATCGGTGCTGTCTGTACCTTCCTTCGTGGCGCAATTGCGCCGCGTGGTCACGAACTCAGAATCCGGCGAGGCGGAGCGGCGTCAGGCGGCCCGGCAGCTGGCGCGCTTAGCGCAGGCGGGCATCCCCGGCGCCCATCCAGACCAGTGGTTCTCCGCGCGCTCTGTGGCATCGCATACGCAGCTGCGCGGTAGCAAGAGCCTATCGCCATCCCGGGTCGAAGCCCTGCTCAACTGCCCGCTCAAGGCGATTGTGGGTAACTTGGCCGAAGATCCCAGCGGCGCCGAGCACCTCCTGCGCGGCGACTTGGCCCACGCCTTCTTGGAGGCCATCGGCCGCGGCGTGGATGCGGAAAAGGCCCGCCTGCTCGTCATGGAGGCCTATGAACTCATCCTGGACGTTCCACAGTGGCAGCTACAGACCAAGTTAAATGAATTTTCCCGCCTGCTAGAGCGCACGCAGCAATGGGCACAGCAATCCGAAGTCAAAAACGAACTCGTCGGGGTGGAAGTACCCGTCTACGTCGAGGTCGCCCCTGATATCCGGGTCGGCGGATTCATGGACCGCTTGATGCAGGATGGAGATGGAAATTACCTGGTCGTGGACCTCAAGACCGGTAGATCTGTAGTGACGCTGCCGGAGGCGGAAGAAAACCGCCAGCTAATGACCTACCAATTGGCCTTGTCTCGGGGCAGCTTCGACGGGCAGCGCGTGCGCGATGGCGAAGGAATGCCGCGCGCAGGCGGGGTGCTTGTCTTTGCCGGAAAAGATTCCAAAAAGATCACCACGCGCACACAAAGCCAGCTCACCGCGGAGGCACTGGAAGAATTTTCTGCGCTACTGCCACCACTGGCGGCGGAACTGCGCGGACCGCAGCTTACCGCGCGCACCAATAAGGATTGCGATAAGTGCCCCATTCGTACCATCTGCCCAGTGCAGGAGGAAGGAAAGATGACGATCCATGCCTAAGCAGAATTTTTCCCCGGAAGAAATAGCCCAAGCATTGGGTAAGGATTATCCACCCACTAAGGAACAAGCCCACGTCATCGAGGGCCCTTTTGGCCCCAAGCTCGTGGTGGCTGGCGCGGGTGCCGGTAAAACGGAAACCATGGCCTCCCGCGTGGTCTATTTGGTGGCCAATGGCTACGTGCGCCCAGAAGAGGTGTTGGGGCTGACCTTTACGCGCAAGGCGGCCCAGCAGCTAGAACAGCGCATCCGCCGCCAGCTCATTCAGCTGCGCGATTCCGGGCTTATCGTCCCCGGTAGTCCCGCCGCGGAGGCGCTTACCAATATCGCGCCCACCGTGGCCACCTATGACTCTTATGCCGGCGAGCTCGTGCGCGAATACGGCCTTCTGGTCCCAGTAGAGCCCTCGGCGCGCATCATCACGGAGGCAGAGCGCTTCGCCATTGCCTATGACGTGGTAAAAAACTACGGCGGAAAAATAACGGATAAAAATAACTTGGGAAACATTACAGAAACCCTTCTCAAGATGACCTCCAATATGGATAATTCCTTACAAAGTCCGGATGGTATCGCCGAGTTCGCGAGGGATTTCCGCGCCGATATAGACAACCTGGAAAAGGCTTCAAAAACGACAGGCGAGTATTCCAATGACCTGCAGAAGTACATCGATAAACAGGAACTGCGTGTGGAGTACGTGCCTTTAATCGAGGGACTCAAGCGCGCGCAGACAGAACAGCAGGTCGTCACCTTTGGCGAGCAGATGTCTGTGGCAGCGCGCCTCGCGCAAGAGCACCCGGCGGTGGGCAAGCAACAGGCGCAGCGCTACCGCGTGATCATGCTGGATGAGTATCAAGATACGTCTTATGCCCAGCGCGTATTGCTGCGTAGCCTCTTTGGCGGGGAACAGAAGGACATTTCCGTGACCGCCGTGGGCGATCCTATGCAGTCTATCTATGGCTGGCGCGGAGCTACCTCAGAAAACCTCACCGCGTTTGTGGAGGACTTCCCGCAAGCCGATGGCACCCCTGCTCCCAAGGATCAGCTGACTACCTCGTGGCGCAACCCGTCGGGTGCCTTGGAGCTGGCCAACTCGGTGGCGGCCGGAGTCTTTGCGGGCGGCCCGCGCCCCGTCGATGAACTGCGTGCGGCCCCGCACAAGGCCGAAGGCGAGATTGAGCTGGCCTATTTCGCCAGCGAGGACGAGGAGCACGATTTTATTGCCCAGAAAGTAAGGCAGCAGTGGGATACTCGCGAGGGCGATAGCTTTAGCGCAGCGGTATTGGTGCGTACCAACCGGCAAACCGCAGCCATCGCAGCAGCCCTGGATGCCGTCGATGTCCCTAATGAAATCAATGGCCTGGGTGGATTGCTGTGGCAACCGGAAATCCAGGACCTCGTAGCGTTGGCGACCATGCTGGTGCGGCCGGAAGACGCGCAAGCCGCCCTCCGCATTTTCGCCGGGCCCATTTGTGGTCTGGGAATGAGCGATATCCAAGCCCTTGCCGCGCGGCAAAAGAACTTGGCGGGAGCGAAACAAGAGCGCCTGCAATGGGAAGAGGGCATGGACCCTGAGGAGTATCTGCGCGCCCAATTGGCGCAGCTTACGGCCGAGGGACCCGATCAGACGGTGGGGCTTGCCGATGCCCTGGCGGACCTCGGCGAGCGCGACCGCTACACCCCGCAGGGCTTAGCGCGTATGGAAGAGGTATCTGCCAAGCTGCGCTACCTGCGCACCTATTCGCTGTCTAAGCCTTTAAGCGATCTCTTCGCGGACATCGAGGCCATCTTCAATATCCGTACCGAGGTTCTTGCCCGCGGTAGCGCCGGGGGAACCACACATCTGGATAAATTTGCCGATATAGTCGCGGGATTCCACGGAGACTCCTTGTATGCGCTCTTAGATTATTTGAAGCTCGCTCGCGAGCATGAAGATGGCCTCGAGCTTGGGGAGGTTCCTGCCTCTACGGATCGCGTACAAATCATGACCGTGCATAAGGCCAAGGGCTTGGAGTGGGAGCACGTCTATGTCGTGCACGCGGATTCTTCGAGCTATGGGGCACAAGCAGAGACCTTTTTGTCCAAGATCGAAAAGGTACCCGGCGACAATGACTACATCGAGGTATCACCGGATGCGTTCGCCCAGGCCGAATTCGCAAAGGCCTGCGAGGAATTCAAAGATGATGATCGCGCGCATAAAGCGGAGGAAGCGGCCCGCCTGTTTTATGTGGCCTTAACCAGAACCGAGTCCACGTTGACCGTTACCGGCTCCGGCACTAATAACAAGCCGGGCAAGGCTAAGAAGGGCCCGTACGAGTACCTCGAAAGGCTAAAAGAATCCTTCCCCCAGTACGTAGTGGAGTGGACGGTGCCTGAAAAGCCGGTGGACACCTCGGCTCATGCGGCAGAAAGCGGGCTCTTTCCAGCCCTAGAAGCCGATCCGGACTCCCTAGCCGGCGCGGATGCTGTGTTGGCCGCGATGGAGGATCTTCCTGAGCTGAGCCACGGCGAGACCTTCGAGCTGTGGGAACAGGATGCGGGCGCGCTCATTGAGGAATACAAGTCCCTGCAGCAACCGGTTGTGGATGTGGAACTTCCCAGTGAACTTACCGCTTCTGACATGGTGGCCTTGGGCAGCGATCCGCTACAGTTTGCGCGCCGGCAACGCCGCCCGGTGCCGTTTAAGCCCAATTCCTATGCCAAGCGAGGCACCGCCTTCCACGCGTGGTTGGAAGAGCGCTTTGGCAGCCCCGCGCTGCTAGGGGAAGAGGAATTGCCGGGCATCGATGAGCCGGAGGATTTCGATCTAGAAGAGCTTAAGGAATCTTTCCTGAACTCCGAGTGGGCGGAGCGCCAGCCGGACTTTGTGGAGGCGCCGTTTGAAATCACCATCGGCAGCGCGGTGGTGTGCGGGCGAATGGATGCCGTCTTCCGCTTGGCAGATGGCACCTGGATGGTGGTGGATTGGAAGACCGGACGGCCGCCGAAGGGCGCGGCCATGGAAGCGGCGAAGATTCAGTTGGCGGTCTATGCCGAAGCCTGGCGGCGCATCCACGGCGGCGATAAAATCCGCGCCGCTTTCCATTACGTTCACGATGGTTATACTTTTGAGCCAGATACTTTAGCCCAAGGTGAGGAGCTGCGTAGCCTGCTTGAATCGTCAGTAGCAGGCCACTAGGGCTAAGGTATGGGGACGGAATGCGGACGATGACTGGATAGTTGCGTCCCCGTATAACCGGCGGAATCAAAAATCGATCCAGAAAAGAAGGCTAGGCCAGTGGCCAAAAAACATGCGAAGGTGTTCAAAGGGCGTATTAAACAGCGCTTTTTGCCGCAGGTCGAGTTGTCCTCGCAACCTGATCACGCTCTCCTTGATGTCATCACTGTGCCCAAGGATCAAAATGCCAGCCCGTGGCGCCAGTTGGCGAAACGCGCGCTGTGGGCATTCGGCATCCTCGTCTTTGTCACCGTCGTGGTGTACTTAGACGGCGAGGGCTATAGCGAGGACATGTCGCTTTTGGATTCCTCCTACTATGCCGCCGTCACGCTGACCACCGTGGGCTATGGCGATATCGTTCCGGTCACGGAGCAATCGCGGTTTATCAACCTCGTACTTATTACCCCAGCCCGCCTCATCTTCCTTGTGCTGTTGGTCGGTGCGACGCTATCCGTGCTCACGGACAAGGCCCGCCGCACCTTTGAAATCCAGAACTGGAGAAAGCAATTGCGTAACCACACCGTCGTTATCGGCTATGGAACGAAGGGTGCCGGGGCGGTCGCCGCGCTCTTGGCAGACGACGTGCCCACCTCCCAAATCGTGGTCATCGATAATAACCGCGCCTCGCTGGCGCATGCGGAACACCACGGGCTGGTCACCATCTTTGGCTCGGGCACCAAACAGGACGTGCTCAAGATCGCCGGGGTGGAGCACGCAACCTCCGTGGTGGTCACCCCATCCTCGGACGATACCGCGGTGCTGTGCTGCCTGTCCGTGCGCGAGCTCGCCCCTAAGGCCAAGATCGTGGCCTCGGTGCGTGAGTCCGAAAACCGCCACCTGCTGCGCCAATCCGGTGCCGATTCCGTGGTTACCTCTGCAGAGACCGCCGGCCGCCTGCTGGGGCTTGCCACCGTGACCCCCACCGTGGTGGAAATGATGGAAGACCTGCTTTCTCCCAACGAGGGCTTTTCGGTATCAGAGCGCGCCGTACGCGAATTCGAGGTCGGTTCCAACCCGCGCCACCTGGCGGATATCGTGCTCGCGGTGCTGCGCAATAACGAGCTCCACCGCGTCGATACTGCTGATGCCTCCGCGCTGAAACCGGGCGACCGCCTGCTGTATATCAAGCATGACTTGGAACAACCCGTGGAAGTGCAAGATGAGGGCGAGGAGGATTAATTGTATTTGCCCGTAACGCACACGGGTCTAGTGCCTGCCACCGCGAGCGGAGACGCCGCGTTGGTAAAGCAATTGCCGGAGGGCGTGGGGACACCGGAGATGGTGGACATCGGCACGCTGCACGTTTTTGCCTGCCCGGAAGCAATTGCGCGGGGGATGGGGCAGCTACAACCTGCAACCTTTTTCGCTGATGATTCCCTCGTCATGCAGGCCATTGCCTTGATTCGCAACCGGCTGGAGCAGCGCTTCGATCCGCGCACGGGCCACCCGTTGGACTATCCCACGCCGGGTATTATTGGCCGCGATCCGCAGGATTCGCGCCGCATGGTGTTTCCGCGCCTAGACCCGGCGGTTATCGGGCTCATTGAGCTCAAGGGTGAGGAGCAGATTTTGCTGGCGCGCAATCGCGGGCGCAATGGCTTCTTTTCCTTGATCGCTGGATACGTGGAACCGGGCGAGACCATTGAGGCCGCCTTTGCCCGCGAAACCATGGAGGAAACCGGGCGCCGCATTGACAATCTTCGCTATTGGGGCTCCCAGCCGTGGCCGCCGAGTGGCTCGCTTATGCTGGGCTTTCACGCAGAGACATCGGATGTCCAGCCCACCTGCCATACTGATGGGGAACTGGAAGAAGTTCGTTGGGTGACCCGCACCGAGCTGCCTGAGCTCCCGTTGGCCACCGCGGGTTCTATCGCACACACGATGATTATGGAGTGGTATCACGGTGAATAAGCCGGATTTGTCCCTGCTGGATGAGGATCAACGCCGCGCGGCCACCGCCCCGCGCGGGCCGGTGTGCATTTTGGCGGGCGCGGGCACCGGTAAGACGCGCACCATTACCTATCGCATCGCCAATATGGTGGATCAAGGTTTTGTAAACCCCCAGCGCGTTTTGGCCGTGACCTTTACCGCGCGTGCGGCAGGAGAAATGCGGGATCGCCTGCGCATGATGGGCGTTGCTGGCGTGCAGGCCCAAACCTTTCACGCGGCCGCGCGGCGCCAGCTGAAGTATTTCTGGCCGCAGGTCGCAGGCGATCTGCCGTGGACTCTATTGGATAATAAATTCCCGCTCGTAGCCCGCGCGGTGCGCTCGGTGGGGCTGGATAATTCCAAAGACATGATTCGCGACGTGCTGGCAGAAATCGAATGGGCAAAGTCCGCGCTGGTCAGCGCCGAGGATTATGAAAGCGTCATCGCGGAAGCGGATCGCACCGCCCCGGCCGACGCCGCCAAGGTGGCCGAGGCCTTCCGGCGCTACGAGAAAGCCAAGGCTACCCCGGATATGATGCATTTGGACTTCGACGATCTGCTCATGCACATCGCCGGTGCCATCGAAAACGTCCCGGCCATTGCAGAGACCTTCCGCGAGCAGTACCGCACATTCGTCGTTGACGAGTACCAGGACGTCACGCCCCTGCAACAGCGCGTGCTGAACGCCTGGCTGGGTGATCGTGATGATCTCACCGTGGTGGGTGATGCCAACCAGACCATCTATTCCTTCAACGGCGCCTCGCCGGAGTACCTGCTGAATTTTTCGCGCAGCTATCCGGACGGGACCATCGTCAAGCTGCAGCGCGACTATCGCTCCACGCCGCAGGTCACGGATCTGGCTAACCGGGTCATCGGCAAGGCTACGGGGCGCGCGGCGGGCACCCGCCTGGAGCTGCAGGGCATGCGCGAGCCTGGGCCGGAGCCGACGTTTAAGGCTTACGAGTCCGAGGAAAATGAGGCGCAGGAGGTGGCAGGGCAGGTGCTGACCCTGCTCAACCAGGGCGTTCCGGCCTCAGAGATTGCCATCTTGTACCGCATCAACGCCCAGTCGGAGCAATTTGAGCAGGCACTTGCCGATGCCGGAGTGGTCTACCAAGTCCGCGGCGGTGAAGGTTTCTTCCGCCGCCCGGAGATTCTGGAGGCCATTCGCGTGCTCATTGCCGCCACGCGCCGCGATGATTTGCCGGAGGACCCCGTGGCGATTGCGCGTGCCGCCTTCGTCGAGCTTGGGCTTAGCGCCACCGAACCGCAGGGCGCGCAGGCCCGCGAGCGCTGGCAATCGCTGAACGCGCTGGTGGGCTTGATCGAAAAGATCGTGGAATCCACCCCTGGCATCGATCTCAACGGCGTGCTGGGTGAGCTGCGCCGCCGCTCCACAGATAAGCAAGCCCCCGCTATGGAAGGCGTTACCCTCGCTACGGTGCACGCGGCAAAGGGCTTGGAATGGGACGCCGTCTTCCTCGTCGGGCTGAGCGAAAAGCTCATGCCCATCAACCACGCCATTAAGGCGGGTAACGAGCAGATCGAGGAAGAGCGCCGCCTGTTTTATGTAGGCATTACCCGCGCCCGCGAGCACCTAGCCCTGTCGTGGGCATTGGCGAAGACCGCCGGCTCCAGGGCTTCCCGGGAGCGCACCCGGTTCCTCGATGGCATCGCGCCGGGCGTGGAATCGTCTGCGGGAAGTGGCCGCTCCCGTCGCCCGAAACGCTGCCGCGTGTGCAGCGGGGTTTTAGAGACCCCGGCGGAAAAGGTCATTGGCCGGCACGAAGACTGCGAGGGCAATGGCGATGATGAGGTCTTTTCCGCCCTGCGCTCGTGGCGCGCGCAGGTTGCCCGGGAAGAAAAGGTTCCGGCTTATGTCATCTTTACCGATGCCACGCTGCAGGCCATCTCGGAAGAGCTGCCGGTAGATGAGGCGGATCTGCTGTCTATATCTGGAATTGGGCCCAATAGGTTGGAGCGCTACGGCGAGCAAATCCTAGAGGTCATTCGCTCGGTGCGGATGTAGCCAGGTTGACTTTGCCGCCAAAGCACACCGGGCAGCGCGGATGGGCGATGGCCGTGCGCTGCTGGTGGCGGCCGTAGACGTCTACCTCCCATTGTTGGCCCGGGCGCGGAGAAGAGGTGGGCGCGCCTGGTGGGAGGGGGCGCTTGCTTAAGCGGCGGATCACCACCTGTGCTTGGGCCGCTACCGCATCGATGACTAGTTTTTCTGGCTGCCTGCGCACGCTGGTGAGCTGGGAGGCAATGGTGCTCCACTGCGGATCCGCATCCACGCGGAATAAGTGAATGCACAGCGGGCAGGGGCCTTGCCCTTCTACGCGCAGGGGGCCGATGATGCCGCGGTTATCTAGTAAGGAAATGGGTAGCCACGTCGTCGGGGTGCCGGCAAGCGCATTGGCGCAATCGATGGGGCAGTGGAGCTGGTCGATGGCAAGCACCGTAAAAAGCCCATCGAGGTCGTGGATATAGGAAAAGATATTGTCTTCATCAAGGGGGATGCGCACCGTATATCCATCTGCCGTCAAACGGGCACGCAACTCCTGAGCGAGCGGGGATTCACCCAGCATGATGATGGTCTCATGCTGCTCGGGATGTGGCGGCTGAGGCCAGAGGATGCCATAGTCCAAGGCATCATCGATGAGGCTGCTGGTGGCGGCGCTATCCAAGCCGGCCGCTTCCAACCGCGCCGCCAATTCCCCGGAATCGACCGGCTGATGCGCCGTGGCAATGGCGCGAGCCACGCCTTGTGCATTACCCGTATCCGCCACCGCCACCCGGGTGGCGTCCATCCCAAATTGCACCACGGAATCCTCGCGGCAAAATACGCCACACCCTGGCGCTAATGTCACACGTTGAGCCGTGCCTTGTGAGGCAGTCACTGGTTTTCCCCCTCGATTCCCCTTTTATCACCCCGAATACGGCATATGCGCCGCATGTGCGTCCATTGCACCACAGGTACAATGGTCTGTCATGTCGAGCACGCAACCACCAGGACGTACCCACCCTGAGGTCAAGGTTATCCGCTCTGCGCGGCGGCGAAAGTCGGTGCAGGCGCGCATGGTGGCCGGGGTATTGGAAGTGCGCATTCCGGCCTGGATGTCCGCCCGCGAGGAAAACGAGGCGGTACAGGACATGCTTGCGCGCTTAGAAAAGAAAACCGGTGGTGCGGCGAAGACCGATGCGGCGCTCCTCCAGCGCGCCGAACAGCTCAACGCGCAGTACCTGGAAGGCCGCGCATGGATTGGGTCCATCCGTTGGGTGAGCAATCAAAATACGCGGTGGGGTAGTTGTACTACCTCCACCGCGGATATCCGGCTGAGCAACCGGCTACAGCAGGTGCCGGATTATGTGTTGGATTCGGTCATCATCCATGAGCTGACCCATACCTTCATCCCGCGCCATGGGCGCGAATTCTGGCAGTGGGCCGATAGGGCACCCCACGCCGAGCGGGCCAAGGGCTACCTTGAGGCCTACCAGCGCTGGGGCGGTTAGAGCGAGCTATTTATCCTCGCCGCCGTTGTCCTTATCGGTGCTCTCGTCGCTGTCGTCACCGTCGTCGCTGCCCTTGGAATCCTTATCCTCTGCAGAATCCTTGTCCTCTTCGGACTTGCTTTCGGAGTCCTCGCCGGAGCCCTCGCCGTTTTTGAGCATCTCTTCGAGCTTGGCAAATTCTTCCTCGAAGCCCTCATCTGGCTCATCATCCAAGAGGGAATCGATGAAGGCGGCCGGGTTATCGAGGTGCTCTGCGGTGGGCAGGAAGTCTGGGTGGTCCCAGGCCTTATCACGCTTTTCGGCACCCACGGCCACGGTGGCGCGGCGCCACAGCTCGGCGGCCTCGGTCACCTTGGGGGCGTTGAGCTCGATGCCGACGACCTTGCTAAAGGCCTGCTCGGCAGATCCGCCGGTGCTGCGGCGGTGCGCCCATGCCTCAGTGAGCTTGGAGGTAGAGGGGATGCGCTCGCCCAAGGCCTCGCTTACGACGTGCTCGGCCCAGCCCTCAACCAAGGCCAGCAGGGTTTCCAGCCTTGAAGCGGCAGCGGTGTTCTTGGAGGTAATGCGCGGGGAGAGGTCCATTCCCTGCAACTTGCTCATGGCTTCCTGGATGGCCTGCGGGTCGCCGGATTCCAGGTTCAGCTCGCGGGCGAGCTCTTCAATGTGGGAGGTATCAATGACCAAGCCGATGGCGTATTCCTCCACGGAGGAGACGATGCGCTCTACCAGCCACGGCACGTGCTTAAACAGGCGCTGGCGGGCGGCCTCGCGCGCGGCGATGTAGACCAAAACCTCCTGGCCAGGAACGTTGAGCTCGCGCGCGACCTTCTGAATGGTATGCGGCAAAAGCGCCACCGTATTGGCCGGGGCGATGGGCAGGCCAAAATCGGAGCCGGTCAGCGCCTGGCTGGCCAGATCGCCTAGGGCGTGGCCTAGTTGCATGCCGAAATTCATGCTGGACATCTGGCCCATCATCTTGGTCATCGGGCCCATCATTTCGCGGGCCTCTTCCGGCATGGATTCCAGCTGGGCATCGTTCATGTGCTGGGCCACGGGGGTGACCATGCGCTCCCAGGCGGGCATGGTTTCTTCCAGCCACTGCTTGGAATCCCATGCCTGCGTGGTACCGGAAGCGGTGGGGAGAATGGAGGCATCGTCAAGCCAGAGCTCCGCCAGGCGCACCGATTCCTCTACCGCCTTGGAGTCTTCCGCGCTGATGTCTTTTGACTTGGGGATCTGCTGCAGGGCGATGCGCTTGGCCATGTCGTAATTGACCGGCCCGGAGTTCTGGGGCGAGTTCATGGACGAACCCATGCCGGATAGCATCTGACCGAACTGGTTCAGCATGTCTCCGAGGCCGCCACCATTACCGCCGCCGAATGCGCCGAACGGGTTCTGGTCACGACGGCCGTCATTATCGTCGTCATCGTTATTTGGGAAAGAAAAACCGAATCCGTTGCTCATGCGCTCCAATCTACCGGCACCGTGCGGAAAGTTTCCATGATCACAGCAACGCTGACAGCGAACATTACGCCAAAGGTTGTAGGCTATTGCTTCGTGAATTCTCCTGCTAGCCGTCGCGTCCGCACCATCGCCTGGGGTGCTATCCCCGTTGTGCTTACCGGTGCGTTGGTATCGCTTGACCATATCCCGGGCACCGATGTCTCGCTGACCGTTCCCTATGCCGCCGAAGGCCCCGGTCCTACGGTGGATACGCTGGGCGAGGTCGATGGCACCCAAGTCGTTGATGTGCAGGCGCCAAAGACCTATGAGCCCAGTGGGCACCTCAATATGACCACCGTGTCCGTGCGCACCAATATGACCTTGGCGCAGGCGTTGGGACGCTGGGCGCTTACCGATGACACCCTGGTGCCCATCGATACCGTCATTCCACAAAACATGACCGATGAAGAGGTCCAAGAATCCAATAAGCAGGCCTTTACCCAATCGGAGTCCGCGGCCACCATCGCGGCGATGGATTATTTGCACCTGCCGGTCAAAATCACCGTGGCCGAGGTCATCGAGGACGGCGCGGCTTCGGAGCACCTTAAAAAAGACGATGTCATCACCGCCGTCGATGGCACCGAAGTCACCGAGCCGAGCGAGGTTCAAGACATCATCAAGGACAAAAGCCCCGGCGATAAGGTGAAAGTCAGCGTCACGCGCGGGGATAAAGAGCTCAGCGAAGAAATTGAATTGGGCGAAAACCCGCACGATAAGGGCAAGGCGTTGCTGGGAGTAGCCATGCTATCTCAGCCCAAGGACGATATTTCGGTGAACTACAACCTGCAGGATATCGGTGGGCCATCAGCGGGAATGATGTTTACCCTGGCGGTCATCGACAAGCTCAGCGATGAAGACCTAACCGGCGGCACTTTTGTGGCCGGCACCGGTACTATTCAGGCCGATAGCGAGGTCGGGCCAATTGGTGGCATCGAGCATAAAATCGCCGCCGCGCACGAGGCAGGCGCCGAGCTTTTCTTGGCACCCAAGGACAACTGTTCGGCGGCGGCCGGCAGCGACCACGGCGATATGACCATTGCGCAGGTAGAAAACCTCGACGATGCCGTGGCGGCCATGAAGGACTTTGCGGCGGGCAAAGACGTCAAGGAATGCAGCTAAAAAGAGCTTGTGCGGCCGAAGCCTAGTCCTTTACTAGGCCCAAGTCCTTAATCTTTTCTTCCGGGTCTTCCTGGTCAGAAGAGATCATCTGCTGCATGACTAGGCCTTCTTTATTATCCACCACGGTGATAACCGCGGTGGTGCCCAACGTGGACCAGCCGACGACGCGATCGCCATCGTCCTCGATGGCATGGGAGCTGCGCAGCTCCGTAAGTACCTGGGTGGTCTGGGAGGCCTTGGAGTGGGACTTAAAGAACTGGAATTGCCCCACCTTAGGACCGGAGCAATTGTACGAAGAGTCTCCGCCAGTGGAATCGCAGCGCTCAAACTGGGCGAAAAGGTCCTTGGGTGCCAGCGACTTATACACGTCGTAAACTTTGGCGACTGACTTATCCAACTCGCCGCCAGCACTTGGCTCGCTGGTGGTGCTTTCCTCGGAAGCCTCGTCTTCATCCTTGTCCGCCGATTCTGATTCTGAGGAGGACGCGGCGGAGGATTCGGTGCTGGATGCCGTGGATTCCTCGTCGTTTTCAGAGGTTGTGGTGGAGGCGGCAGGAGTGGTCTCTACGGGGGCATCGTCAGGCGCATCAGCATCGGAGGAACAACTTGCCGCAGCCACGCTGAGCCCCAGTAGCGCCGCCGCGGTAGCGGTACGGGCAGGAAAACGGCGGGAGAAGGAAAGGCGTCGCACTGTATAGAACTCCTTGGTTGCAGGCTTAATTGCCACCTAGTCTAGTTCATCCGGATCCTGGCTGAGGCCATAGCGCAAAGCAGCGATCACGCCAGGGGCCACCTGCGGTCCGCCGCGGAGCTGAATATCGTCCTCAGCAAAGGGGCCGGCCGCCTCTAGCTCTTCTTCCGTGGGGCGCAGCTGCAGCAAGGTGGTCTCAATTCCTTCCTCGCGCAGGGCGCCCGAATACAGGCGCGCCGGGCGAGGGGAGGGGTCCTCGCTAGAAGTATCCCGGAACTTGATCTCCTGGGCCAAGATGGCACCCGCGACCTCGCGCGGCCAAGCCAAACGGGAGACGTAATCTGCCAACTCCTCAGAACCCGGCTCGATGTTTTCCGGGACATTGTCTTGGACGATAAGGGTCAGCGGGGACGCGGTTTCCTCATCCATGGCCGCCAGCTGGTCTGCCACCAGATGGGTGGGAACAAGGGCGAAGATGGTGGGGCGGGCGTCCCACCCTTCCGCATGGACGAACTCCACGGCCTCCGTCATGGCGCGGTTTAAAGCTGGCTGTGATAATTCGGGGGAACTCATAGGCATCCTTATTCGTTATCTGGGTATTGATTCCTTAAACTGGAAAAAGTCTACATGTTTAATATTCGCACTATTTGATTGGAGCTGGCGTTGTCCCTAGGGTCATCCACACCAGCCGCCCCATTGAAGCGGCCTCCTAAGGTCGCGGCAATTATTGCGGCCATCATTGCCGTCCTCTTATTCTTCGGACCCATGCTCGTGGGCATGTACACGGATTGGAGGTGGTTTGGCTCCATTGATTACCGCAGTGTTTTCACCACCGCGATTATTGCGCGCATAGTCCTCTTTATCATCTTCGGGCTCGTTGCTGCCGCAGTGGTGTGGGCAGCTGGGTTCTTTGCTTGGCGCGGCCGCCCCGATTCCCTGGACATGGGGGATCTGAATTCGCCGGTCTATCAGTACCGCCAGTCCATTGAGAAGTCCATGGGCGTGCTATTCAAGGTCATCCCGGCCATCGTGGGCATCATCGCCGGTTTCATCGGCCAGTCCCACTGGCGCGATGTGATGCTATTCCTCAACGGCCAGGACTTCGGCGTACAAGATCCCCAATTCCACCACGACTTGGGCTTTTATGCCTTTAGTCTGCCCGTGCTGCAGATGGTGGTCAGCACCCTGTCCATCCTGTTTGTGCTCGCCTTCCTCATTGCCCTATTCGGCCACTACATCTTGGGCGGAATCCGCATTGGCAATAAGGCTGCGGGCGTGCGCGGCTCCATCTCCCGCGCGGCGCGCCTGCAGCTTGCCATTACGGCCGGGCTGTGGATGGTGGCCCAGGTCGCCGGCTACTGGCTGGAGCGCTACGGGTTGCTGTATTCCGAGCACGACCTGTTTACCGGTGGTTCCTACACGGATATCCACGCCTACCTGCCCGCCAAGATCATTTTGATGATCATCGGCGTTTTCGTCGCCATTGCGCTCTTTATGGCCATCGTCATCAAGGATTTGCGCATCCCTGGCCTCGCCGTCGTGTTGATGCTTGCGTCCTCGCTGATCATCGGCCAGGCATGGCCGCTGCTGATGGAGCGCTTCTCGGTCCAGCCAAACCGCCAGGCCAAGGAAAATGAGTCCATCGCCCGCAACATCGAGGCCACGCGGTATGCCTATGGGCTTACCGATGATCACGTGGACTACAAGGAGAACTGGGGCGGCGACGACGTATCGGATGACAAGGTTGCCTCCGATAACGCCACCATCAATAATCTACGCCTGCTGGACCCAGAGATTTTGTCGCCGACGTTTACCCAGATGCAGCAGCTGAAGAACTTCTACGGGTTCCCAGAAACGCTGTCCATGGACCGCTACGAAATCGATGGCAAGATGCGCGACTTTGTCGTTGCAGCCCGCGAGCTGGACCCGAACGAGCTGCGCGAAAACCAATCCGACTGGATTAACCGCCACACTGTGTATACCCACGGCAATGGCTTCGTAGCCGCGCAGGCTAATACCGTCGATGAGGTTGCCCGCGATGCCGGTTCCGCTCGCGGCGGCTACCCTATCTTCACCGTCTCTGACCTGCAGACCCAGGCCGGCGAGTCCGAGGGCGAGGGCGAGACCCAAGACGCCGAGAAGTCCTTGGGCATCAAGGTAGACCAGCCACGCATTTACTACGGCCCGGTCATCGCCAGCGCCGCAGATAACCTGGACTACGCCATTACCGGTACCACCGGCGAAAACCCGGTGGAGTACGACACCGATAGCACCAACTACACCTATGACGGTGAGGGCGGCGTTGAGATTGGTAATCTGTTTGACCGCACCATGTATGCCGCCAAGTACCGCGAGCTGAACTTCCTGCTTTCGGATCGCGTGGGCAGCGAATCCAAGCTGCTCTATGACCGCGATCCCCGCGAGCGTGTGGAGAAGGTTGCTCCCTGGTTGACCACCGATTCCGCTACCTACCCGGCCGTTATCGATGGCCACCTGAAGTGGATCGTTGATGGCTACACCACCCTGGATTCCCTGCCGTACTCGCAGCGCGCTTCGCTTTCCGATGCCACCCAGGACGCCCTCAACCCCGATGGCACCACCCAGCGCTTGGTCAATGACCAGGTGGGCTATATCCGCAACTCCGTGAAGGCGACCGTGGATGCCTATGACGGCAGCGTGGACCTCTACGAGTTTGACAAGGAAGACCCCGTGCTCAAGGCATGGGAAGGTGTATTCCCGGATGTGGTGAAGCCGGAATCGGAAATTTCCGATGAGCTGCGCGAGCACTTCCGCTACCCGGAGGATATGTTCAAGGTTCAGCGCGACCTCTTGGCCCGCTACCACGTTGATGACCCGAACGTCTTCTTTAATAACGATGCCTTCTGGTCTGTGCCGAATGACCCGACCGCGGAAGAATCACGCGATCTGAACCAGCCGCCGTACTACGTGATGGCTGCAGATCCGGAGACCGGTAAGCCGAGCTTCCAGCTGACTACCTCGTACCGTGGCTTGAACCGTGAGTTCCTGTCCGCACACATGGCGGTATCTTCCGATCCGGATACCTATGGTGATATCACCGTGCGCGTGCTGCCAACCAATACGCAGACCCAGGGTCCGAAGCAGGCGCAGGACGCCATGATGTCTTCTGACCAGGTTGCCCGCGACCGCACCCTGTGGGAGGGAACTAACGACCTGCACAACGGTAACCTGCTGGCCTTGCCGGTCGGTGGCGGCGAAATCCTTTACCTCGAGCCGATTTACTCGCAGCGCAAGGATCAAGCATCCGCCTTCCCGAAGCTGCTGCGCGTGCTCGTGTCCTACAAGGGCCGCGTGGGCTATGCACCGACTATCGGTGATGCCCTTGAGCAGGTGGGAATCGACGCCAAGTCCGCCCAGGACATCGAAGAGATTGAGGGCGATTCCGGCGACGACGATGCCGATAAGGACAGCTCTTCTGCGGATAAGAAGGACGAGAAGAAGGAATCTTCTGAGGAATCCACTCCGGCTTCGGCCCCTCGTTCCTCCGATGAAGCAGGCGCTATCGATGACATCAACAAGGCTCTGAAGGGCCTAGAGGATGCCCGCGACGGTTCCTTCGAAGAGTACGGCCGTGCTCTAGATGAGTTGGACAAGGCGGTCGAGTCCTACCAGAAGTCCGAGGGTTAAAACCTCCAACTTCTCGCACCCGAAACTCAGGAAATAAGGCACCTACCCAGGGGATTTGGGTAGGTGCCTTCCTGTCTGTATAGTTATAGAAGTCGCCGGGACAGAGCGAATACATCAAGTGTGAACGCACTGTTCAAGCGCAGATGATGGAAGTCATCTCGACGCGGGGTGGAGCAGATCGGTAGCTCGCTGGGCTCATAACCCAGAGGTCGTAGGTTCGAATCCTGCCCCCGCTACCAACTTCCAAGCCCTGACCAGATTAAGTTCTGGTCAGGGCTTTTACTTATGTCTGGTGGAGCTCAAAGGCGGGGCTTAAGGGTTAGGGCTAAAGGGCGGGTTAAACGACAAAACGTGTTGTTTTTCGGCGTGTCGAGTTAAACGACATTTTGTGTTGGTGGGGGTAGGGGTTT
>NZ_JBEHFR010000029.1:0-25182 GCF_040225635.1 Corynebacterium sp. KPL2830
TCTCGCCATAGTAGTCATTCTGGTTCATCTCCTTATGCGGGTTAGGTTCCCACACACAAACCATTAGACACTCTCTGTTGATCTGACCACCTGGTGGCCTGTGGCTCAACGTGATCGGCAGTGGCACGCTGAAGAGGAATTCACCGTCATGGGCCGTGTAGAACTCCGCAACGTTATCGGCTGTGACCGTGGAGTAGAGCCTGCGGTTTTTAAACCTCAGACCAATGTAGAGACCGAAGCCGCACACGCGTACAACGCCATCTTTGCTCACGCAGAGCTGGTCTGGGATACCCCAATGGTTTGTTGAATTTGTCGTCGGCACCGTTAGTGTGGGGGTATCGGTGGGAGGTATGCCTTGCTGAGCTGCCATGTCATCGGTGCTGGCCTCGTGTGAAGTTGCCGCTTCAGCGGGGCCGTTTAGCATTTCGGATACAGCGTGTGGATTGTGCGCCTGGTTGTAGGCGACTACGCGGGCCCAGACCTGCTCGGGATCGAGTGGATGCGTGGGCGATGGTGCCTTGGGGAAGGTATCGAAAGCCTGGCGTGGCGTGATGTGCATTTTGTCGACCAGCAGTGATTGGTGACGTCGTCGCTCGTTGTAAACCTGGCGGTATTCAGCCAGATATGCGTTGACCTCAGCAAGGCTAACTGGGTGGCGTGCATCGAGGAACTGGGTCAACGTGCGGTGAGAGCGCTCGTCTTTTCCCTGGGTTGTCGGGGCGAAACCAGCACTAGCAAGTACGCCTTGGCTGGCGAGCCAGGTTTCAGTAGCAGAGAGAAAACCACGGTGATAGGTGGCGAACGCATCGCCATTGTCGGAAAGGATTTCTTGAGGTTTGCCGTAGGCGGAGAACGCTGCGGCCAGCACAGCGCGCGCATCAGTACCGTTTTCTGGCAGAGCGAACGCTGTGGTTCCGACATCGAATCTGCTGGCGTCATCGATGATCTGGTAAATCGTGACATGTGTGTGGGCGTGGTCAAAGAGGCGATAGACCAGTGCATCGATCTGCCAGAGTTCACCGACGAGATCGCGGGCGAAGCGCTTATAGGAGCTGCGTGGCCGTTTGCGGGCGTTGGCATCAACGAATCCCAGCTCATGGAGCCACGAGGCGATTGTAGAACGCGACGGTGTGAAATCTGGACCTACGGTGTCGAACAAGAAGTAGTAGATCGACCAGGGCCCATAATCCAAGCCTTGCTCCATCAACTGTTGCCTGGCGTGGACGACTGCGATTTTGTCGGCCTCGTGGAATTTCTTAATCGGATTCTTCGGGGCAGTCGAATCCGGCACAATGCCTGCTCGGCCCTTCTGCGCTATGCGGTTTTTGATGTTGTGGTACGTCTGCCGCGAGATTGCCAATTCTTTGCAAAACTGTGTGACCGTCTTGCCGTCACGAACGGGATCGAAATCTGCGACCTTTCTACGCTTATGCAATGGAATAGCCATCCGGCTATTCCATTGCCGCAAACGTCCAAAAAGCCACTAGACATCCCGTCCAAAAACATCCTGGACTCCACGTCCAAAAAGTCGCTAGACATCACAGGTCTAAGCTAATGAGCATGGAAAATTCCCCACGCGATCCGCTCCTTGTTTTGGGCTCCCGTGTTGCCCACGGTCATCCGGGCGCCATGCTGCGGTCGCGTTTGGATAAGACGCTCGAACTCTATTCTGGGCAGACGGTCATCGTCTCTGGCCGCGGGGAAGCGGGCGCGATGGCCGAATACCTAATCCAGCGGGGTGTTGATCCTCGGGATGTGCTCGTGGAACCGGCTGCTACCAGTACAAATGAGAACCTAGAAAACGCGCACAGCCTCGCACCAGATGCCGTATTGCAGGTGGTCACCAACGATTTCCATGCCCTGCGCACCACATTGTGGGCTTGGCATTTGGGCATTGCAATAACCGTTCACTCCGCGCGCACGCCGTGCCTGTCGATGCCGCGCAATTACCTGCGCGAGCTTGCGGCGACCCCGCATTCCGCGGCGCGAATCCTGTGGCGGCGACTGCGGAGGTAACCGAGGCTATACCACTTTGAGTGCCTTACTGATCCCGCTTTGCAGGGTAGGCCGAGATTGCTTCATGGGGTGGGCAATGGCGCGCAGACCCATATACGCAATCTGATCGGCGGCGCGATTGAGCGGATCCCCGGCATGCCCGAGTACCCTGCGGATGTCCACCTCGCAGGTGCCTTCAAGGTCGCCCCAAGCCTGCTGGAATCGGGAGCGCGCACCAGACGATACCCCGCGCCACCTGCGTCCCGGACGCGCCGCCTTGGAGCCCTTCTTGTGCAGGATATGGTTGACCGCGTCCAGTGCCGCGACGGAATCGGATTCGATCACGGCCTTCGTTGCACCTACCTTGAGCAGGTACTTTAACGCGAGCGTGAGCGCTTCAAGCTCCAGTTCGTCCGTGCTAGCTTTCGTCTCGCGGGTGCGCAGGCGGTAGTCACCGTTTCCCGCCACGAAACACATTGAGCCCTTGAACACTGTATCGGAGGAAGCATCGGTGGCAATGCGTACCACCGCGCTCGTCGGCCACGACGTCGTGTGCGAGAAGTTGGGCCACCATTTCGCCTCTGGTGTTTCGACCTGGTTGGTTTCCTTCTTCTTCGGGGCCTCGCCCAGCTTGCGCGCCTTCCGCGCGGTCAGGCCAGCTTGTTTGCGGCGTGCGGAGCTCGCGCTTGCCGATGCCCGATTCTCCCCCGCAAAGCTCCCCGTCACCGTATAGCCGCGCTTCTCGAGCGCCGCTCGCAGCGCATTTTGCCTACGCCCGGTGACAATCCAGGTGCGTCCATCTATTCCGTGCAAGGCCCGCTGTAGCTCGTTTACTGCAACTTTGACGATATCGCCTTTTTTGATCTGGCCCTTGCGCACGAAGCGTGCCTGCGGGGTGTTGACCGCGATGACCCACCCCTCGATGGTTCCATCCTCCGCTGAATCCCAGCGTTCATCCCACAACGCGATCGCCACATGGACCGGCGCAGACATCATGTCCTTGGTGATTTTGCGGGTGCCATAGGTGCGCGATTGCGTGCCGGTGAGTGCTGAGAGCTCGAGGGGTTCCATTGGTACTAGTAAATCACGCCCCATTCCAGCTGTGAGCTGCACGCGCCTGATGTGGGCTCGATTCGTGAAGGTTCGCGATAGTTCTAGTACTCGTTGCGGTCCGGACCGCAACAGTGCCGCAAAGGGCTGTACGGTGGGCTGTTCAAAGGGTCCCTCAGAAGCTCCGCCAAAAGCTGCGCAAAGCCGCTTCAACATACTCCGCAACCGGGTAGGTCGAAGGCCTCCTCAGGGAGCTTCGCAACCGGCTGCTCAAAGGCTTCCTCAGGAAGCTTCGCAAAATGTGCAGGGTCCTATGCAATATTTGAAGAAGATTTGCGATATTTGAGGCGCCAGTTTGCTCAGTTATTGCAGTGGAGGTTGACCATAGGAGGCTGACCTTCGAACTCTGACCAAAGCGACCGACTTCCGGGCCTTCGCAAAAGGTGCTAGTCGCCCGCCTTGTGGGATTGGCACCCTTTCGGTGCAGGTGTCCAGCAAGGAGCTCAGAATGTGACCATTTGGAGCATCACGCTCAGCAGTTTCTCCAAGAAGCGGCGAAGATAAAGAGCATGTTAAATCATGAGTTAATTAATCTTCGTTATGCAGGTTCAACAAGTCCTTACTATCCAGCGCTTTACTCAGGAGAACTAAAGCGAGTTGCTCCCTGGATTGCAGTGAAAACAACGACCTGGGAAAGCTGGCCATGGCATAAGCAACAGTTGGCCCTGACTTTAGGGGCCGGCCTAAGTGCACACAGGGCATCGTTGGTGGCTAAGTCAGCTGCGCGTATTTGGGGAATTTGGGTGATTCCCCGGAGAAATGAGCTCGTTGAGCTCGCTTCACCGTCAGGAAGTATTCCACCGCACACGCAGTGGCCGCGAAAGTATTACCGCATGGCACGGATAGAGGAAACAACGGTGGAAAGGTCTGGAGTCCGCGTGACGAATCCGGCGCGGACATGCTTGGATATCGCCAGGCTACATGGGTTTGCGGAGGGGCTTGTTGCGGTCGATTCCGCGTTACGTGCGGGCCTGGTTTCGGTAGAAGATCTGAAGGAAACACGGGCAGCAATGGCTCGGATGAAGGGGCCTATCCCCATGAAAATGGTAGTTAAGCATGCGTATGCCGGTTCCGAATCACCGTACGAGTCGCTTTTGCGGGCGTTAATTATTGAAAGGATTCCCGCTGCCACTGTGTACCCTCAATTTCGCGTATTGGGAAAGTACCGGGCTGACTTATGTATCGATGGGTGGCTCATTATCGAGGTCGACGGGGACACTAAGTACGACGGTACTTATGGGAAAGCGCCGGAAACAGTGGTCAAGGAACAGATGCGCAGGCAACGAGAGATTGAAAATCAGCAATTTACGGTATTGAGATTCGGGCCAAAAGAGCTGGTCAATGACCCGAATAGGGTAGTGGAGACAATAGTTGAATACCTGGAGCGAAAGGCGGGAAAAGTAGCGTAGATCACCCCCGCAGCACCCCTTGCCATAAATGTTGTTGAACAACCTCCGGGGTAGCAATTATGATGATGCGAATCACATTTAAGAGAGACCGGCGTCACGAAAGGTGAAACTAGTGAGTGCTGAAAAACAAGCTTCTGCCTCGGCACAGGCGGGGGTGCAGGCGGAAGCGAAGACCCCGCCCAAGGGCATTGGCGCCATGGCGGGCGCCATGTTCCTCATGGCTACCTCGGCTATCGGCCCGGGCTTTTTGACCCAGACTTCGGTCTTTACCGTCCAGATGGGCGCTTCTTTTGCCTTCGCTATTGCGTTGTCCATCTTGGTGGACATTGCCATCCAGCTCAATGTGTGGCGCGTGCTGTGCGTGACGGGAATGCGCGCAAACACCCTGGGCAATACCGTCCTTCCCGGCTTGGGTTGGGTGCTCGCCGGCTTCGTCTTTTTTGGCGGGGCGATTTTTAATATCGGCAATATCGCCGGCGCAGGCTTGGGCCTGAACGCGATGCTCGGCATCGATGCGCGCATCGGTGGCGTCATTGCGGCGGCGATTGCGGTGTTCATCTTCCTCTCCCGCCGCGCCGGAATGGCGCTGGACCGCCTCGTGGCCGCCCTGGGTGCGGTGATGATCCTGCTTATGTTGTACGTGGCCATCGTCAGCCAGCCGCCGGTAGGGGAGGCGCTAAAGAATACCGTCGCGCCGGGTGAAATCGATTTCTTCGTCATCACCACCATCATCGGCGGCACCGTCGGCGGCTATATTACTTTCGCCGGCGCGCACCGACTGATCGATGCGGGCTTATCTGGCGTTGAAAACGTCAAGAACATTACGCGGACCTCCGTTAGCGGCATCATCGTCACCGGTATTATGCGCATGCTGCTCTTCTTGGCGGTATTGGGCGTGGTGGCTACCGGCGTCACGCTAAAAGAAAATAATACTGCCGCCGATGCCTTCTACCACGCGGCCGGTGAATTCGGCCTCCGCGCATTCGGCATGGTGCTCTTTGCTGCGGGCCTATCTTCCGTCATCGGTGCCGCTTATACCTCGGTATCCTTCGTGACCACCCAGAAAACCCCGGCCCGGACCCGCAATATCTTCACCGTCATCTTCATTACGGTCTGTACGGTCATTTTTGTAATAATCAACTCCGCGCCACAAAAGCTCTTGATCTTCGCCGGTGCGATTAACGGGCTCATCCTTCCCATCGGCTTCGCCCTGGTGATGTGGGTGGCTTGGCGCCGCAAGGATCTGCTGCAGGGCTATAAGTACCCAAAGTGGCTGCTTATCCTTGGCGGCCTGGCCTGGCTGCTTACCATTTTCATCGGCCTTCGCGCAGTCTCAGGAATCACAGCGATATGGGCATAATGCACACGCCAGAAGAGGTGCGCGAGTTCGCGCGCACCCACGAGATGACCACCACCGCCGGGCATGCGCGGGGTTACATGCAGGCCAACCTGCTCTCGCTGCCCAGCGAATACGCCTTCGACTTCCTGCTTTTTGCTCAGCGCAACCCCAAGCCGTGCCCCATCGTCGGTGTTCTGGAGGCGGGACAGTACACCTCTGATCTCCTGCCTGGCGGCGATATCCGCACCGATATCCCGGCCTATCGCATCTTTGAGTATGGTGAGCACACGGCCACGCTTGCTGATGCCACCTCCCATTACACCCCCGACATGGTCAGCTTCCTTATCGGATGTTCGTTTACCTTTGAAACGACGTTGGTGGATGCGGGCATCGAGATCGCGCATATTAAACAGCAACGCAATGTGCCGATGTACCGGACGAATATTCCTACTACTCCTGCGGGCGTATTTTCCGGACCGATGGTGGTATCGATGCGCCCGATTCCGGCATCGCAGGTCTCCGATGCGGTGCGCATTACCTCCCGCTATCCGTCCGTGCATGGCGCGCCGGTGCACGTGGGGGATCCGGCGGCCATCGGTATCGCGGATTTAGCTCATCCAGACTTTGGTGATGCGGTGGATATTCCAGAAGGTTGCCTGCCCGTCTTTTGGGCGTGTGGGGTTACTCCGCAGGCCATCGTGATGGAATCAAAGCCAGAGCTGGCCATTTCCCATGCGCCGGGCAAGATGCTGGTGACCAATGCCCGCGATGCGGAGTACCTCATCCCATAGGCATATACCCCGCCGCTTAATTAGTCCGTGAAGGACAAGATGGTATCGCAAGTTTCTAAGAGGCTATCGCGCAAGTGCGTGGTGGCCTCTTCCCGTTTTCCATCCGCGATGAGCGTGGCCACATCAACGTTGCCTTGAATGTGCTCGGCGTGCAGCTGCGGGTAGCGCGGGATGACCAATAAAAAGGTAAGCCGCATGCGCGCGAGCAGGTTGCTCATCTGCTCATCCAAGGTAGCGGAACCTAGCCCTGCTACCAGTGCTTGGTGGAAGCGCTGGTTGATGGAGGAGACTTCCTGAGGCTTATTGCGCTTCGCGCACTCGAAGGCGGAGGAGGCGAGGGAGATGAGCGAGGGGGCATCGGCAAACGCGCCCCACCGCGCGGCGGACGGCTCGATGGCGGCGCGGGCGGCGAATAAATCGCGGATATAGGCGGAATCTGGGGTGGCGATGAAGACGCCGCGGTGAGGGATGCGCTCGACCAGGCGCTCGGCGGCGAGCGTGGTAAACGCCTCGCGGAGGGTATTGCGGGAGCAACCGAATTGCTCAGCCACCTTTACCTCACTGAGTTGCTCGCCGGGCTGAAAATTGCCGGCCGACATCTCTTGGCGCAAAGCGGTGGCGACGGACTGGGAAAGCATGTCCCTCACCTTACTGAATGGGTGAGGCGTCAACGGCCATTCCGTATGACTTAAAGATCTAAAAGTTCTAAAGAGGCGGCGAAGTTCTAAAGGATCTAAACTTAAACCATAGTTCTAAAGGATCTAAATGGAAGGTCTGTCAGAGTGATTCCGGATAAGAATCCTTTTCGCCCCAGTTTCGGCGCGTCGCCGGTGCAGTTGGCCGGGCGCGAATTTGAAATCAGCTCGTTTAACTATGGGCTGGTGGGCGGTGTGGGCAGCATGCAGCGCGCCTTGCTAGTCAGCGGTACGCGCGGGGTGGGAAAACGGTACTTCTCAATGAGTTTGAAGAATCCGCGCGCCGCCTTGGGTGGGTAGTTATCCGCGCCTATGCGGATGCCCAGATGGTGACGCAGTTGCGCGATTCCACGATTCCGGAAGCCATCGAGGAGCTGGACTATACGGAGACTCCTGGCCGCAAGATCACGGGATTCTCGGTGGCGGGCGTGGGATCTGTGACGACGCAATTGCCCCACAACCAGGCCCAGCCCAGCCTGGTCTCGCGGCTGCGCAGCCTCCTGAAGTCCGCGCGTGCCCATGATGCGGGCGTCTTGTTGACGGTTGATGAGGTGCAAGCGGCCAGCGTGGATGAGCTTGCACAGCTCGCAACCGCCATCCAGGATCTCATTCGCGACGAATACGATATCGCCTTCGCCGCCGCGGGATTGACGTTTGGGGTAGAAGAGCTATTGGAGCATGAGGGCACCACCTTTTTGCGTCGCGCTCAAAGGCTGGATTTGGGGCTGCTTGATGATGCCACCGTGGCCGAATCTCTGCAGAGCACCGCTACCGCGGCTGGGCGCGGTTTCAGCGAGCACGCTTTAAAAGAGGCGACCGCATTGGTGCAGGGCTATCCGTACCTATTGCAGCTGGTCGGCGCTTTGGCGTGGACCCGTGCGGTACTCGATGGGGCGGATGCCATCGAGGAGCGTCACGTGTCCTCCATTGCGCGCGAGATTCCAGCGCATATGGGCAACCAGGTGCACAGGATTGCGTTGAAGAATGTTCCTGACGCCCAGCGCGCTTTTCTCAACGCCATGGCGGAGCTGGAATCCGAACACGGGGCTGATATTCCCACCGGTGCCATCGCGGCGCACCTGGGCAAGACTCCCAATGCCATTTCCATGGCCCGCAAGCTGCTATTAGAGCGCGATCTCATCGCTAGCCGCCGCTATGGAACCGTGCGTTTCCTCTTGCCCTACCTTGGCGAGTATTTGCGCGGCCAGGCGCCCAGGTAGGTGCGCGGGCCAACCGGCAGGCAGCACGCGCTAGTCGATGGTCGCAATCACCGTCGCGGAATCCAGGCGGTCGCCCTCTTCAGCAAGGATCTTGATGGTGCCGCCGCGCGGGGCCTTGATGGCAGATTCCATCTTCATGGCCTCGACCGTGGCGATGGAATCGCCCTCGGAGACGCTATCGCCATCGGATACATTCCAGGTCACGAGGTTGGCCTCGAAGGGGGAGGTGACCGCGTTATCGTCGGTAGATTGCGCCCCGGCCGTCGAGGGGGCGGTGGCATCAGAATCACCCGCGGCGCCCGCGCCAGCGCCGGCACCAGCACCAGCGAGGAAATCCATGGGCACGCCGATATTGACGAGCTTGCCGTCGATTTCTACCGCGACCGTCCGGCGCTTGGTGTAGATTGCTTCGACCTTGTCTACCTGGTTGGCGGCAGAGGGCCGGTAATTGTGGTCGAGCCAGTCGGTGAACACGCCGATGTCGCTGGCACCGGCATCGGCCTCAGCGGAAGACGCGGTGCCAATAAGTGCTGGCTCGTCCATCATGTCGCGGTGGAAGGGCAGCACGGTGCGCACGCCGGAGACGTCGAACTCGCGCAGCGCTTGGCGCGAGCGGGCGAGGGCTACCTCGCGCGTGGGTCCCCAGACGATGAGCTTGGCGATGAGCGAGTCATAGTACGGCGGGATAATGGATCCCGAGCGGACAGCCGAATCGACGCGGATGCCGGGGCCAGTGGGTGGCTCGAATGAGACGATGGTGCCGGGGCAGGGGGCAAAGCCGTTGAGGATGTCCTCGGCATTGATGCGGAACTCGAAGGCGTGGCCGGTGGAGGCTGGATCCTCAGAGATGGACAGGGGCTCGCCCGCGGCGATGCGGAATTGCTCGGCGATGATATCGGTGCCGGTAACCACCTCGGTCACGGGGTGTTCGACCTGGACGCGGGTATTGACCTCCAAGAAGGAGATTGTTCCATCCTCGGAAACGATGTACTCCACGGTGCCGGCTCCGGTATAGCCCACGTGGGAGCAGATGGAGCGGGCGCCTTCGATGATGCCGGTGCGCTGGGCATCGGAAAGCGCGGGCGCCGGGGCCTCCTCGATGAGCTTTTGGAAGCGGCGCTGGGTGGAGCAATCGCGGGTGCCCAGCACGCGGACGTTGCCGTGGGTATCCGCCAGGACCTGCGCCTCCACGTGGCGCGGGTGCGTCAGGAACTTCTCCACGTAGCACTCGGCGCGGCCGAAGGCCTCCATGGCCTCGCGCCCGGCGGAGTTGAACGCGCCCTCGATCTCATCCATGGAATCCACGACCTTAAGGCCGCGCCCGCCGCCGCCATAAGCGGCCTTGATGGCAATCGGCAGGCCATGCTCCTCGGCAAAGGCGCGGGCCTCCTGCCAATCATCGATGGGATCTGAGGTGCCCGGAGCCAGGGGCGCGCCGACCTCTTCGGCAACGCGGCGGGCGGCAATCTTATCGCCCAACAGCTCGATGGACTCCGGGGAGGGGCCGATCCACACCATGCCGGCATCGGTGACGGTGCGGGCGAAGTCGGCGTTTTCGGAGAGGAAACCGTAGCCCGGGTGGATGGCATCGGCGCCAGCGCGCACGGCGATATCCAGCAGCGCCGGGATATTCATGTAAGTATCGGCGGCGGTATTGCCGGGCAGAGCATAGGCTTCATCGGCAACCTGGGTGTGCAGGGCACCGGCATCGGCCTCGGAATAAATGGCGACGGACTTAATACCCAAGTCGCGGGCTACGCGGGCGATGCGCACGGCGATTTCGCCGCGGTTAGCAATGAGGACGGTTTTAATCTGCATTTTCTACTCCAGTATTTAAAGCTTGAGGTGTCACGAGGCGAAAGGTCACGCGCGCGCCGGGCGGGAGCTGCGCGGCGATGTCGATATCTTCTTCCAGCACGGTGGCGATGACGGGATAGCCGCCGGTGACGGCGTGGTCGCGCAGGAAGACCACCGGCTTGCCATTCGGCGGGATCTGGATGGAACCGGCCACCATTCCCTCGGAGGGCAGCTCGCCATCCTTGACGCGCTGCACGGTGACATCCCCGTCTTTCGTCCCCGAAAGCCTGAGGCCAACGCGGTTGGAATCAGAGGAGACGACCCATTCGGTATCCAGGAAGGTAGAGATATTATCGCCAAACCAGTCATCGCGCGGGCCCAGCACGCAGCGCAGCGTCGCGCGCGTTTTTCCGGCGGAGTCAGCGGATACGCGCAGGGGGTTGACCAATTGTGCATCCGTCATGCCGGTCGAGCGCGGCAGCACGCCGATGACATCGCCGGTGGTGACGGGGTCGGGGCCGAGGCCGGAGAGGACGTCGGTGGCAGAGGAGCCGAGCTCGGATTCGGCAATGATGCCGCCGCGAATGGCCACGTAGTTGCGCATTCCCACTGTTGCGGCACCGACCGTCACGGTCTGGCCAGCGGTTACGAGCACCGGGCGGGCGAGGTGCACGGGCATCTCACCCAGGCGGACGCGGGCAGTGGCGCCGGTAACGCAGATGACGGTATCGGTCAGCGCGCGCAGCTTAATGCCGCCGATATTTTCTAGCACCGTCGCACCCCGCGGATTGCCCACGGCAACGTTCGCGGTTGCCGCGGCGGCGTGGTCGGCGGCACCGGAGGGCGTCACGCCCAAGTCACCCACGCCGGGGCGGCCAAGGTCTTGATAAAGCGTGAGCAGGCCGGCATCGAGGACCTCCATGCGGGGCAGGCGGGCCGGCGAGCGCTTGGATTCCGCGCTGCGATCCACCAAGTCCGGCAGCTCGTCCACGGCGCGGTAGCGCACGCGGTCACCGGGCTGCACCAGCGCGGGCGGGTTAGCGTGTGAATCCCACATCGGGGTATTGGTGGTGCCGAGCAACTGCCAGCCACCTGGCGAAACGCGCGGGTAGACCGCGGAGAACTCGCCCGCGATGCCCACGGCGCCAGCCGGAACGGCCGTACGCGGATCGGAGCGGCGTGGCACGGCCTTGGCCTGGGCCGGATCAGAAGGCGCGCAGTAAGTAAAGCCGGGGGCAAAACCACCAAATGCGGCGGTCCATTCGGTAGAGGTATGCCAGTCAATCAAGGCCTCGCGCGACATGCCGAGGAGATCGGCGGCGGCGTCGACATCGTCGCCATCGTAAAGCACATCGATGTCGACCGTGCGCGCTTCCTTAGCAGTAGCAGCGGCAGGGGAGAAGCCCGTCAGGAACTCTGCGGCCGCGCGGGCGGAATTCGGCGCCTCAAAGGTAATGAGCAATGTGGTGGCGGCGGCAATGCAATCCACTTGGTTCTTGAGCGGTTTAGCGGACAGCGCCGCATGCCACGCCATGACCTGCTCGAGCCCGTCTAAAGCAATGAGCAGGGCGCGGGTGCCAACGAAGTGAATATGCGGCATTAGATAAAGCTCCGAATGTCGATTCCTTCCGCGCTGAGGCAATCGACCACACCGCGCAGCAATTTCACGGAGCCCGGTGAATCACCGTGGGTGCACACGGATTGGGCATCGACATCGAGCGTGGTGCCGTCGATGGCGGTAATGGATCCGGTTTGGGCGACTTCTAGCACGCGCTTGACGACATCCCCTTCATCCCCCAATACCGCATTGTCCTGCTTGCGGGAGACCAGCGTGCCATCGGGGTTGTAATTGCGGTCCGCAAATGCCTCGCGGATGACGGTGAGGCCTTGCGATTCTGCAATATCGACTGCGCGGCCGCCTGGCAGCAGCATTACGGGGAGATCGCCAAAGGCCTTAATGCCCGCAATGACGCCCTTGGCCTGTGCCTCGTCCTTGACGATGGTGTTGTACATCGCGCCGTGCGGCTTCACGTAGGACACACGCGTGCCATTGGCGCGCGCCAGCGCATCGAGCGCACCAATTTGGTAAGTGACCTCGTCCGCAAGCTCCGCCGCGTTGTAGTCGATAAAGCGGCGGCCGAAGCCTGCTGGATCGTTATAGCCCACGTGCGCACCGACCGTTACTCCCGCACGCGCCGCGGCCTTAAGGGTCTGGGCAATGGAGTGCGGGTCACCGGCGTGGAAGCCGGTGGCGACATTGGCGGAAGAGACCATCTCCAGCATCGCGGCATCATCGGCTACTGGGTTGCCAGCGGTGGTTTCACCCAAGTCCGCGTTGAGATCAATGTGGAGCGAAGCCATTCAACACCATCCTTAATTGTTGAACAATGAGTGTGGTTCCAAGTGTAACCCGTGCCACTGCCATTTGTGAAGGCGGTTACTTTTTGGGCGGAGTGGTGTCGGTGGAACAGCTCCTCTCAGGGGCGGCCGAGGGCAGGGCAGAAGACTAAGACTCCACGGCGGCTTGCGGTTGGACCTGGAGGGCAGAGGAGATAACCTCTTCTGCTTCTTCGCGGGAGCTGGCCGCGTGCAGCTGGGCACGGAAATCTTCCTTCATGATGGCGCGGGCGAGGGTGGACAGCAGCTTCAAGTGCTGCTTTCCAGCGTCATCGGGCACGGCGATGAGGAACGCTAAGGTTGTGGGATCTTCTCCGGTGCCCCATGTGAGGCCGCCTTCGGGAAGCCGGGCGAAGGCCAGCGTCGGTGCGGTAACCCCAGCGGATCGAGCATGCGGGATGGCCACGCCGTGGCCTACGCCGGTGGAGTGTTGGGCCTCGCGGGCAAGGGCGGCATCGGCAACCGCAGCGGCGTCGTTAATGCGGCCATCGGCGGCGGCGAGGGAAACGAGCGACTTGATGACGGCCTCAGAGTCATTACCGAGCGGTTCATCGAGGCTGATGGTAGAGGTACCGAGAAGCGGGAGCTTGGTGGACTCCTCCGTGTTCTCCTCTGTTTCCGGGGAGCGCTGTGTCAGGCGAATGAGCAGAAGCATGAGCGCGGCACACACGGCAACGCCGCAGAGCATGGACAGGAAGAACCACGCCACCTGATCCACCGCGCCGAGGACGGCGACGATGGGGCCGCCGTGCATGACATGATCTTGGACGCCAAACGCGCCGGCCATGGCACCGGCGACGGCACCACCCACAACGTTGGCCGGGATGACCTGCAGGGGACGCGCCGCGGCCAGGGGAATGGCGCCTTCGGTGATGCCGAAAAATCCCATAAATAGTGCGGCGATACCGGAGTCCTTTTCCGCCTTATTGAACCAACCGCGGCGCAAGAGGGTGGCCACGCCCACGGCGAGCGGTGGGACCGCAATCGCGGCGGCGGCCATACCCATCGGGGCCGCATTTCCCGCAGCGATCATGCCGCCGCCAAACAGGAAAGCAGTCTTATTGAACGGCCCGCCCATATCGAAAGCGATCATCGCGCCGATGATAAGACCCAGCACAATCGCAGATGAGCCCTGTAGCCCGCCGAGGTATTCGGTCATGGCCTCGAAGGCGGTGGCAATCGGGGCGCCGATGAAATAGATGAAGGCCAAGCCCACTATCAGCGTGGTGAAAATCGGGATGACGATAATCGGCCAAATCGGCGCGATGAATTTGTGCACCGGAATCTTCTTGATCGCAAGTGCCACGTAGCCGGAGAGAATACCGGTGACGATACCGCCCAAGAATCCGGCTCCAGCCTCGGACCCGTACAGCGAGCCGGTCGTAGCGATGAGCCCGGTGATAAGGCCTGGCGCTAACCCCGGCCTATCCGCGATGCCAACGGCAATGTAGCCAGACAACACCGGCACCATCAGCGAAAATGCCAGACCACCGAGCTCATTGAGCGTATTCCAGAAGCTATCTTCAGGAATGGACAGTCCTTCCGGCGTGGGCGTGCCACCCAAGGACAGCGCCACGGCGATGAGCAATCCGCCGGTGACCACGAAAGGAATCATGTGGGAAACGCCGTTCATCAGCGCCTTGTACATGGTCTGCCCAATACCGCGCAGCCCCGCATCTTCCGCAGCGTCCTCTGCCTCGCTTTCCGATGCCCCCTTATCCTCACCCTTCCATGGTGCCGCCTCCAAGGACTTGGTCAACAGCTGCTCGGGGTGTTTGATGGCCTCGTCTACGCCGGTGGCCACCAAGCGCTTGCCGTGGAATCGGTCCTTTGCGATGACGGTATCGGCACCGATGACAACGGCATCGGCTTCCTCGATGTCTTGTGCGCTGAAGCTGCCCTCCACGCCGATGGAACCGTGCGTTTCAATCTTGATGCGGTAGCCCAGCTTTTTGGCGGCTGCCTCTAAGTTCTCGGCGGCCATATAAGTATGGGCGATACCCGTTGGGCACGCCGTGATGGCGAGAATAAAAGGCGAAGAATCTGATGTGCTCATACTCTTATTAAAGGCACCCGTTTAAACGAGCACAAGAGAATTGGAAGGTTCTTTGCGCAGGGTCCGTTGTAAGGCTCCGATGCGCAACCTCCTCTGAGCAGCGTCCGATGTGCAACGTCCTCTGCGTCAATTGAAGGCGCGATGCGATTCTTGAAGGGCGAGTTTGCTCAAACTGTGCATAGGACCTATAGCATCGCGGAGTTCCCACAAGCGTTGACCGGCGGTACCCTAGAACCAGAGCTAGAAGTAGAAACAGGACCGAAATCGCCCGCACTTCGGGAGCACGAATGAATCGTGCCCACTTGAAACGAAGAAAGCCGCATTGTGAGTACAGCATCGCCGGATAATATCCTGCTTTACCTGCCGGAAAAGCAGGAAGAGCAGATTCGGGAGATCTTTGCCGGTCTGGCCGAGCGCGGATTCCCCGTGCAAAACCAGCGCCCGCATATTACGGTGACCTTCGCACCGGAGATGGAGCCCCACGTTGTTGACCTTGCCGCGGAGCTTTTACCGGCGGTTGTTCCGGCGACATTTCGGCGCGTGGGAAACGTCATCTTCGGCACCAAGCGGAAACGAACCGTGGCTTGGTTATTAGAGACTAGCGATGAACTCGAAATGGCAGCGCGGAAGATTAGCGCCGCCAATTCCGAAGGCCGCGGTCCGCGCTGGACGCCGCATCTGACGATGGGTCTGCGCTTACCGCGCGAGGACGTGGGTGACTATTTAACCGCGATGGATGAGCTGACGTCCTCGCACTTCAAGGTACTTAACGCAATAGAAGCGGCGTATTGGCGCCCGCGCACGCAAGAAAAGACGGTGCTAGCGGGAGGCTAGCCAGCGCGAAATAAAGTTTGCAAGACCGTCACATTAAGCTCCTGAGTTCGAACTCGCGGCGGTACGCCGTATTGATGTATTCCCGTGCCGCCATCAGTTGCAGCGTTCCATACTTGGAATTGGACGGATCTACCAAGAGCTCGCACTTTTGCAGAGCTTCATGCTGCGCCACCGTGTCCGCCGTATCCAGGCACATGAGATCAATGCCGTCACCATAGCGGGCGTAAAACGCCGTGGCAACGTCGAACACGTTGGGACGCTCAGCTTTCGCGCGCGAGAAATCGACCGAATAGGCAAGGTCAACATCATTCGCATTGGCGGCATCTACGTGCGCGCTGCCAAAAAGAACCAGCAGTTCAATGCCGGTATCCAAGCAGAATGACTCCAAGGAGCCGTCATCGGCCTCAGCGCGCAACCGCGCGACAAGCTGTGCTGGAGTACTCATAACCAACGCCGTCAGCAGGCAGAGACGCGCAGAATTGCGGTGTGCTTAAAGCAGTGCCTGAATTTCGCGAGCAACGCGCAAGACGGTGAGATCCTGGCCCGGCTTGCCGATGACCTGCACCGCATCACCCACTCCCGTGGTGTCCCTCGTTCGCAGTGGGATAGTGATCGCCGGCCAACCCAATACATTGAAAGGCTCGGTCCAGCGGCGCAGGCTGGCAGCGGAATCCGCAGTTTTCTCTGCAGTGATGTCGTCCCATTTGATGGGGCCGGCGTCGAGGGTGGGGGTGAGGATGACGGGGGAGGCATCGAAAAGCGTGAGTGCTTTCGTGCGCAGTTCCTCTAACCGCTGCGCTGCAGCATCGTAGTTTGCCTGAGAAATATCCTGCCCACCGAGGACGCGCTCCAAGATGACATCCTGGTACTTTTCCCGCTGGTCAAGGTAGGGCTGGTGGACGTCATAAGCCTCCCTGAGGCGCATCAGCGCGTAGAGCTTCGCGGTGGTAGCGATGGTGGATTCGAGCTGGGCGTAATCGAGGTCCTCCACGGCTGCGAAGGTGGAATTTTGCAGCGCAGACAGCAGACCAGCAAAGCGCTCACCTTTGGTCTTCACCGCAGAGACATCGATGGTGGCCACGTTCTCGGCCGGAGCCGGTACCTTATCCACCGTGGCTAGCAGGGCTTGCTCGATGAGCTCGATGGAGCTGGCGAAGAATCCGATGCAATCGAAGCTCGGCGCGAAGGGGAAGACGCCATCGAGCGGGATCGCGCCGGTGGTGGGCTTGAATCCAAGAACACCCTGACTGGCGGCCGGGACCCGTACGGAACCGGCGCTATCAGAACCCACCGTGAGATCGAGTGCTCCGCACGCAACCAGGGCCGCCGACCCAGAACTAGAACCACCGCCGCAGACCTGCGGATCGCGCGGATTGATCACGCGGCCATATGCGGAGGCATCGCCCAAGATGCCATAGGAAAACTCCTGGAGATTGGCCTTGGCAACGGGAATCGCGCCAGCATCTATTAGCCGCTGTGCCACCGTGGCATTCTGCGTCGGGACCGGCCCCATATCGACGTTGGTGCCACAGGTCGTAGGTGCCCCGGCGATATCCACGACGTCTTTAAAGGCAATGGGTAATCCGCGCAGCGTAGGCGCGGTATCCACGGCGTCTTCATCAAATGGGATCGTGGAAATCACCGCGTTAAATTCTTGCTGTGCCTGGGTCAAGCGGTCAGAAATTGAAGGCATGGCGGGGGCGAGTTCCTTTCCATGGCGGTTATACGGTTTGCAGGGGTGCGTTGCTGCTTTCCAAGGGTACAGCTGGTGAGCTCGGAGGAATTGAAGCTGCGCTACACCATGAAACCGTGGCGGTCTTCAGTGACCAAAAGTAGGCTCGAGACATGACGCGAAAAATTATTCTGGACTGCGATCCCGGCCACGATGACGCGGTGGCTTTGCTCCTGGCCATGGGCAACCCCAACATCGATCTGCTGGGCATTACCACCGTCGGCGGCAACCAGACCTTGGACAAGGTCGCCCGCAATGCCCTGGTGGTCAAGGAGATCGCCGGACACCCAGAGATTCCGGTCCACGCCGGCTGCGATCGCCCGCTCGTGCGTCCCATCGAAGTTGCCGAGTCGATCCACGGTTCCACCGGCATGGACGTTAGAGGCGTTGAGCTTCCGGAGCCTAGCACCGCGCTTGCCGATGCCCACGCCATCGACTTCATCATCGACACCATCATGGCCCACGAACCCGGCACCATTACCTTGGTCCCAACGGGTCCGTTGACCAATATCGCTATGGCCGCGCGCAAAGAACCACGCATCGTAGAGCGCGTCAAAGAGGTAGTGCTTATGGGCGGTGGCTATCACGAAGGCAATTGGTCCCCAGTCGCCGAATTCAATATCAAGATCGATCCCGAGGCAGCGCATATCGTCTTCGAAGAGCCGTGGCCAGTCACGATGGTGGGATTAGATCTGACCCACCAGGCATTGGCCACCGCTGAGGTCGAAGCCGAAATTAAGGCCTTGAATACACCCATATCGGACTTTGTTGTCGGCCTCTTCGGTTTCTTCCGCGAGGCGTATCAGCAAAACCAAGGCTTTACGGATCCCCCGGTTCACGATCCGTGCACGGTGGCTTACCTTATCGATCCGAGCGTCGTGCAAACGCGCAAGGCGCCCGTCCACGTCGAGCTCGCCGGCGCACTTACCACCGGCATGACCGTGACTGACCTGCGTGAACACGCCGATGACACCTGCCATACCCAGGTCGCTACCAAGCTGGACCATGCGGGATTCTGGCGGTTGGTTACTGACGCGTTGAAGAACTTAGCTTAAAAGTGAGCCACTTAGCCGCGTTATATCCCTTGTATTGCTAATTTCAGGGCATAAGGCGGCTGTATGGTGCTCTGTAAAAATCCTCGTGCGGCTCTATGAAAGCTCACTCAACCGGTGAACGAGTTTTGCGATTGAGCCGTTAATTATTTCCTGGTGGAGATAACTTCCACCAAGCATTTGAGACACTTTGATGTGCTGAGTGAGTACAGCTAGGACTTGGTCGTCGCTCATCTCAGAGATCGCGGTGGACGAAATGAATTCCGTGAGCTCTTTACCGCCAAATAATGCTTGGGGGTCCGTGACACTAAAGTATTCAAAGTCCTTAACGAACTCACTGCGAAGCGACTCGGTATTCTGGGGCGTACCCTTTAGCTCTTGTGCTTCAACCAGTTGATCATAGAACTTAGTGAGCTCTGCATATTTGCCTGAAGTGTCGCTGCTATCTTGGTCACCTGCCTCGTCTGTCCGATCTGTTTTAGATACAGGGAAGGTGAATACAAGATCTTCAGGATCTAAGTCGAGATATTCGAAAAGACTGCGAAGGAACCAGATTTTGGCAGAAGTGTTGTTTCCAACCTGAACATAGAGGCCTTCATCAATCTTCCGAAAGGACCGAGCTTGTTCGGCCGCAGGCTTTTCAGAGCGAAGGAATTTTGAAGTTTCTGCGAAAGAAAGAATTTCGGTCCGGTGTTCGTGAAGTAAATACTTCAAAACCGCCTCGACCATGTCAGCCCATGACTTAGTGGTCTTTCTAAAGTCGCCGAATTCAAACCCGCTAATTTTTCGTCTACTGAATTCTTCGCTTTCACCCATCGGTTCCTTTGGGAGCACTGCTTCTGGTGGGACGAAGCTGGTTGGCTTAGCTTTCCAGAAGGCTAATGCTTTATCGGTAAGGTCCTCGGTTCTCTTTTCAATCTGAGGTAAGGACCAGCGATCGGATTCCCGTAGGAGCTCATTGAGGCGATACGGCGAGCTGTCGAAACCGTTTTCCATGGTTTTCTTGGCCGTAAACGGAGAGTTTGAGTAGGAAGAGTTGTAGCCGGTGACCGTGAGATTGCCAATTCGGTTTAACCATGACTCGTGGATTTCTTCGGCCCTGTCACCGAGCTCCTGGTGCCAAGCATCCGTAAGGGTCTGGGGCATGATGTGCTCGATAGAAATCCTATTTTCAGCCAGTGCAGTGGAGACGTCACGAATATCATTTGAATCACCATTTTCGAGGCAATCGAAAAGGTACTGCCGCCAGTATGCCCGAATATTGTAGAAGTCCTTGGTGGCAAAGGCTTCCTTGAACTCAGCATCGGTGGGGAAACGACCGCTGCCTGAACGCCTATTGAGTTGGTAGATGACGATTGGTGCAAATGCGGTGCCATCAGAGTGAAGCTTGCTGACCTCCGCATACATAGTCGCGAAGATTTTATTGAGTGAGTTGGTGGGAATGCCTGCAACAAACCGGCGGACAATATATGACTCGATGGTGACCAATACTTCGAGGAAGTCATCAGGCGTCGTCTTGGATTCATGGACGTCGCGAAGAAGCGGCATGAGAAACGGTAGAACCACAGCGCCCATAAATTCATTCATGCGCTTAAGCTGCGTGTCCACTTCAGGGTAACCGGTATCGGATTCGCGTATTTCGCGGAAATACGTGGAATAGGCGTATAAATCATCCAAGAGTTCTGACATGTTTGTCTTGCGCTTGGAAGCGAAAGATTTGAATGCCTCATAAACGTCCTGTTCGCGTGGGGTCTTGGTGGTGTAAGTAGTGAGATACCAGCGAATGAAGGAGTCGGTCTGAAAACTGCAGTTTTCTTCAATCGGATTCCAGCGTTCGTTATACAATCTTTCCTGTTGCGTAGAGTCCAAGCCCATGAGGACATAGTTGCGGACTTTGTCAGCTTCTTTAAGTTCCAAACCGGTGGAGTTTAAGCTTTCGAAGATTCGCTGGGGCTCGTCGTATTCCTCCAAGTCCAAGTGCATCACCTCGAGGCGGCAGATCGCTTCCCAAACCTGGTCGGCGTCCAAAGAGGTAGAGCGTAGCTTTTCGCGGAAGAAGCGGTAGTTAGACGTTACATTCGATGAGTTGATGAACTCATTTTCAGGGCCAAATAATTTCTGATAGGCCTTATCGTCGTCTTTTACAGGCTTAAGTTTGAAACGCGGGTTTTCCTTGTTATGGCCGATTCGCAGGTAATCAGAGATAATTTTCTCGGCAAGCGAAGGATCTTCACTCTGGATTTCGTCATCTCGGAGGGCATGAGCGAAAGCCAGCATGAGGATGCTGACGGTGGTAAGCCTCTGTTGGCCATCGATGACAATCCAATTCCAGGAATCTTGGTTCTTCCCGACTACTGCGCCAAAGAAGTGTTTCTTTCGGTCGCTGAGGATTATTTCCTCGAGATCGTCAAAAAGCCGGGCACATTGCTTGTGCTGCCAGTCGTAATTGCGCTGGTATACGGGGATGAGGAGACGGCGATTATTACCATCATAAAGCGTATAGATTTCACGGATGCTGCCGCGCATGGGAGACCTTTCGCGAGAAGGAAATTAGGAGGACAAGGCTATATTAAATGACACCAATAGCGGCCGAAAGTGCCCGGGGAGAGACGAAAGTTGCTAGGGCTACGCATAAAATCAAAAGGGAAGTACCCCAATCCAACGCCTTGGGACCGTAAGTGTGGCGTAGCTATAGCCCGCAGCAGGGGCTATATCGGTTTGTATGAATACAACTTTCGAGGGTGTTTTTCGAATCAACTCTTGCCCTTCCCCTGTAAGGAAGTACCTCGCAAAGGCCGCCGATTCTAATCGCATTGAGCCGACGGCCTATCTTGAAAAGCCCTCGCCTGATTTGATGCGGCAGATGTTAAAAGATTTCGTTGACCAAATTTTTCCAACCAAGCAAATGCAATCTGCTGCGCGGACTCTGTCACCGTGTCATCCCAGCACACTAATAAGCGCAACGGCTCCCGTTACTATCCGGGACATGGCGTCGATACTGTTGTCCCTAAGTTGAGTAGTGGCCCATTCTTTCCTGGGTGGTTTTAGGGCCACACAGTAGAACCTTGTGAGCCCGTTACTACGACAATTGAAACGTGCTACCTCAAAAGCTTTTCTGCTAGGCGCAGGAAAAATCCCGTTGCTACCTTGGGCATCAACAATCTGTCAAAGTCAAAAGTATCTGGCAATGCCAAGTAACTCGGCACCATGGTAGAGGATCTCGCACCATCCTCCTAGACCAATACTCGTATTCTGGTTGAGGTTTCTGACACTGTTTACTCACAATGGACATCCTCACCTACCAACAAAAGTTTCGTGAAAATTGGGTGTCCACTAAACGAGGTAATCGCAGCATGTGGTGATAGTAGTGGCATCCAGCCTGTGGACACTTTTGGTGGCATAAGTCACTCAATTCAGTGCTATAGTAAGAGCGCTATCCAAAAATACGCAATTTTCCGGACGCTTTCAGGATCTGGTTTTCTGTGAGGAGTAGGGGATGTCCCAGCCGTTGAGAAAGAAACAAACTGAAGCTGGTATCAGGGTAAGAGACTATGAAAAATATGGGGAAGTCTTTTATCTTCCGGATAATTTTGAGGTCGAACAGCTTCCTGATTGGCGCATAGCCGTATTTAGCGTGACATTCCCACTGCATGAAGGAATATTTGCAGACTATGAAAACGAATTTTTTGATCCGACTGCAGAATTGAGACGCAGACAAAGCAATGATGGAGCTTTCGGCGACGATCAGCTAACCAAAATCGAGAGGTTAGACGGGGCTTCTTGGAAGCAATTTCGAACTAAGGGGATCCGGCAATTTGTTATGCCTACGCAGGATCCGAAAAAGAAACGTCATGACCTCGCTGATGAACGTTCCAAAGCTTGGTCTGTGCCACAGGTTCAAGAGGACCTGAGAGCCCCAAAAGACGACCTCAACAACGAGGGACAGGAATACCGGCATTATCTAGCATTCGAGCACGGTGACGAAGCGCCAAAGGTATTCTATGAAAGCGCGTCTAGGCGGTATACGGATGTCGTAGGCGGCTCTGTCGGGGCAGAGTGGGCGGACCAAAGTGACCGCAATAAGCAGTCTTCAGAATTCGAAGAAAAACAACGTGCCGCTTTTTACTCGATAGATTTCACGAAAGCGCCCACATTTCGAGGTCAGGCCACTAAGTGGCGGACCTTCGGCTACCAAACAAGTCCGCGGGATAATGACAATCATGAGTGCACGCTGAATTCCGAAGAACTTAAAGAGGAGTTCGGGTCTGTGATGCTGAAGTCACTGGACTTTTCGCAATTTGAAGACCCAGCCCCAATGGAATTTGGAGCCACCGATGAGGACAAAAGCGGGTCTCTAAATAGTTGCAAAACCAAACGATGATTAATCGTTTCCTTACATTAACGGTAGTAGCGGAAAATGTTGACTCCGATTCATTGAACGCAATTTCTCGTGCGCTTAATAGGCCGCGAAATACCGTATGGCTTGGAAAATCCGATTTTGAAGCTACATCACTCACGATTAATGATAGTGAGTTGCTTCAAGCGTGTATGGAAGTTGTTTATGAAGCTTTTGTGCAAGCCGGGTTAATTACGCCATCTAAAGACAAGAAAAAGAAGCTGATTACCAGGTCCTCAGTAATCGAACTAGGGATTCCACGAACCGGTAGCGCGGCTAATGCACATATTCCTCAAATGCAGCCAATACGTTCTGTGGTTGCCTTGCCTTATATCGATGAACCGCGACTTCCAGACGTGTATAGAAAAATATTTGAGGTAAAAGGTGAGCAGCTTGACTCGCCTTCTAACTCTGATCAGCGCCAACCATCACAAGGGTGGTCTGCTAGGCATATTTGGTCATGGATACTTGCAACTGGCACAGACAACTTTGTCGATGGTGTTCCAGATTTTTATGCCGAGCCACCGGAAGATAAGGTGGGGCACTTTTTATTCTGGGATACTATCTCTGAAGAGACCGGCGTCGCCTTTGTTAGAAAGGTAGCTCAAACGCGCGACGATTTGAAATATTTCGGTTTGGCACATACCCGCTATGTGGATTTGATCATGCTGGTGATGCGGGCACATGTGAGTTTAGCTAAGCTCTCGGGCGCCCTACGAGAAATTGAATTTACTGACGTTATCAATGTTGGTGAGCGTTCAGAGAAAAAATATATGGAAAAACTGAATCTTCAGGTGAAGAAGTTTCAGAGCATTCAAGCACATTTTGTCCGCATAAGAGATCGCCTTTGGGTAGATGCGGTGCCAAAGTACCATACGGATACCCGCGTGATGCGATCGATTAGGAAAGCGACCGATCTCGATATTATTTATCGGGATATTGAAAATGAAATCACGTTAAGGCAAGACATTTATTCCAACATATATGAAGCACGAAGAAATGAGCATCAAGAAAAGGAACATGAGCGTTTTAATTTTTGGACTATTATTTTAGCGTTTCTGGCCGCAGTTTTAGCCGTGCCAGGTTTCTTGGACATTTCTTCAGAAGAGCCCACTTCTCCATGGGGTGCGTTTATATTTTCCCTTACGTTGGGTGTCGCATTAATGGTATTCATGTTCGCCTTGCAATGGTTTTTGCAAAAGCGCTGGCCCAGTTTAAGGAATAAATGGGGAAAGTCTCCCGAGGGCTTTGGTTTGAAACGAGACTAATTTGAGCTGGCATCTCGGCTGGCTCAGCAATCCTTCTCTCGTGTCCAACCGCTTTGCTACGCTTTCGAAGACCACCCGAGAGTGGGGTGGAAGAAGCTAAATTCTGTATCAAAGTTAGGTATTTTCATGTGTGCCAATGTATCGCCAGATGGGATCGATCGATTCCTGTGGATCGACGTAGAAACCACGGGACTAGATGAACTCCGGTGTGAGCTACTTGAAGTCGCTGCGCTAGTTACCGATAGTCAGTTAAGGGAGCTCGACGAAGGAGTAGATATTGTTATCCATCCTCCTCAAAGCTCCTTAGAACAGATGCCTAGGGTTGTGAAAGATATGCATACCACCTCTGGGCTCATCGAAGAAGTTCAGCAGAGCTCAGTATCACTGCGAGAAGCAGAACGAGCAGTGTTGGGTTATATGGATAGGCATTTTGGCTCTGAAGAAAAAGTAATCATGGCCGGTAATTCCATTACCTTAGATAGGAACTTTCTGCGCCGCTTTATGCCGCAAGTAGATGAGCATCTCCATTATCGAATGATTGATGTTTCTACCCTTAAAGAACTAATGCGATTATGGTCTCCAGGAGGCTTCGCCAATGTTCCCCAAAAAGTATTCGCGCACCGTGCGCTAGGAGATATTCGCGAGTCTATTGATGAGCTGCGCTTTTATAGGAAACATTTCCTTACAGTGGAGAGCTGATACAGCAATGGGGTTGCCCGCAAATCGTGGACACGTAGTAGAGCTACCTAGTGATTAGGTAGCGATTTTTCTTCGTTTTTGGTTTGGGTGATGTGGTTCTCGAAGTCGACGCGGCTGACCATCCTGGGTGCTTCAGTGCAGGCGCCGGCGGTTGTAGACCACTTCAATCCAGTACGCCACGGCCAAGTCCGGTGGAGTGGTGTATCTGTCCTTTTTGAATCTGTGAATCGGGGGACAGTGTCAGGGGCGGTGTTGGGGTCCGGCTCGGGGTTGATGTTGGTTCATTAGGAGGCTGCTCCTCGTCGAGGTCTGCATCTGGGGTTGCCCGCAAATCGTGGACACGTAGTGGAGCTACCTAGTGGTTAGGCAGCTATTTCTTTTCTGCTGGTGGT
>NZ_JBEHFR010000030.1:0-23532 GCF_040225635.1 Corynebacterium sp. KPL2830
GTCTCGCCATAGTAGTCATTCTGGTTCATCTCCTTATGCGGGTTAGGTTCCCACACACAAACCATTAGACACTCTCAATTGTCCGGTAATTCGGCATAGTGCAAGTCAAATGATTGCTTGGACTCATCTTTAACCCCCACGGCAATCGAAACTCCGACCCGAATGTCAAAAACATTTCCTCCTTCACGTTTTGCTTGGTCACCGGAGGTACGCGAATTACCTCGAAGATTATAGATGTAGAGGTCAGTGAAATCTTCCGCCATCGATAAGCGGACACCAGCACCGGTGTTACCGTCAATCCACCCATTATTCGTTACAAAAGCCACGATTCCTTGGTCACCGATGCGATCGGTGGCCCATCGGAAAGCACGCAGATAGGAGTCATACAAGGAGTTCTTATTCGTGGCCGTGGACTTGGCCGCGTAGGTATCCGCGATGCGTTTATCCAGGCTCGGGTACTTCTGATTGGCATTGAGGTCGTTCGCGGATTTTTGGCCGGCAGAATACGGCGGGTTGCCAATCACGACGTTGATGGGCGCGTTCTTCTGGCGCTCGATGGTGGCGTTATTTTCGCGGAAGATGTTGAGGTCTGGAATATCACCTTCTTCGTGGACCTGGAAGGTATCGGCAAGCGCGATATTCGTAAACGGTACGTATTCCGGTGCCGGCTCATCGTCGCGCTGCGCGGCCTCCTCACGCAGGGCGTTGTAGGTGGTCTCGATATTGACGGCAGAGACGTAGTACGCCAGCAGCATGATTTCGGTGGCGAATAGCTCATTGGCATATTTGCGCGCAAAGTCTTCCGGCTTGATGAGGCCAGACTGCAGCAGGCGCACCATGAATGTCGAAGTACCGGCGAAGGGATCGAGGATGCTCACGCCTTCATCGCTAAGCCCCTTGCCAAAGTGCTTGCGGGAGACCTCATCGGCTGCACGCAGGATGAAGTCCACGATTTCCACCGGGGTGTAGACAATGCCGAGGGCCTCTGCCTGCTTCTTGAAGGCCTTGCGGAAGAAGCGCTCATACAGCTCCTTGATCACCTGCTGTTTACCGGAAGCAGAGGTCACCTCAGAGGCGCGAATGCGCACGGATTCGTAGAACTTCTCCAGCGATTCGGTTTCCGTGTCCAGGTTGGCCTTGGATAGTGCCGCCACCATCTTCTCCATGACCTGGGCTACTGGGTTGTGGGTAATGAAGTCATGGTTTTCAAAGAGGGCGTTGAACACCGGTGCAGTAATCAGGTGCTGCGAGAGCATAGAGATGGCATCATCAGCCGAAATGCCATCGTTCAAGTTATTGCGCAGGCCCTCAACGAATTCGTCGAATTCTTGGCGCAGGTCCTCATCGGCGTTTTCTACCAGCGCGGTAATGCGGGTAATTTGGTTTTCTGCAATAGTGGCAACGTCATCGGCCCAGTCCTCCCAATAGGTGCGGGTGCCGACCTTATCCACCAGCTTGGTGTAGATGGCCTCTTGCCATTGCTCCAAAGAGAACAAAGCAATCTGCTGGGTCATTGCGGAAAAATCCTCAAAAGCCTCAGTGGACTTGGTGCGTTCTGCATCCTCCAGCTTTTCTTTATCGCTTTTCTCCTTGTCACCCGGGACATGGTTGACATCAATGGGTAGTTCTTCTTGTGCGTTGGCTCCATTGAGCGCGATGGAATTGATCTTGGCGTTAAAGCGATCATCGTGTGCACGCAGCGCGTTAAGGATCTGCCAGACCACCTTGAAGCGCTGGTTATCATTGAGCGCCTCCGAGGGCGAGACATCTTGCGCGACGGCAACCGGCAAGATGATGTAGCCGTAGTCCTTGCCCGCAGATTTACGCATCACGCGGCCCACGGATTGGACCACATCCACCATGGAGTTGCGCGGGTTGAAAAAGATCACCGAGTCCAGCGCCGGTACATCCACGCCTTCCGAAAGGCACCGCGCGTTAGTCAGTATCCGGGCTTCGTTTTCTGACGCGGGTGATTCAATCCAGGACAGTTTGGTACCGCGCTCCATGGCGTTCATGCCGCCATCGACATGCTGGGCAGCAACTTGGAGATCAACGTTGGTCAAGGAGACATCATTAAGCACCGCCTTATCCTTCAGCAGCTCCTGGTGAGTCCTAATCAGGGAAGGAAAGCTCTCCGCAATCTGGGTAGAGGTCTTAATATCCTTGGCAAAGGCCACCGCGCGCTGCATGGGGTGGGCGTTTTCATCGAAGCCACCTTTCTTTCCTTGCAGCTCACCAGAACGCTTGGCCAGGCCATTCCACGCACCGATCATTGCGGAGGCAAGCGAGAGGTTGATCTGATTGTCTTCGCTATGAGCCATGGCGTTGGCAGCTACTGATTCATCAACGGTCATGACCAAAACCTTGTAATCCGTAAGCAGGCCTTTATCCACGGCCTCGCCAAAGCCCAACCGGTAGAACTCGGGGCCGTAAATGCCCTCATCGTCCATGGAAGTGAGCTCTGCAGAGTGCTCGGCGGCCTTGCCTTTCACGGCGTCATCGAAAAGCCGCGGCGTTGCAGTCATGTACAAACGCTTAGAGGCCTTGATGTAGTCCGCGTCGTGCACGCGCACGAAGTTGCTGGAGTCCTCGCCGGCCAGGGTGATGCCGGTAGTGCGGTGGGCCTCATCGCAAATAACGAGGTCAAAGTCATCTAGGCCCTGCTGCTGTGCCTCGTGCACAGCCGGCAAGGATTGATAGGTAGAAAAGACGATGTTGAGCCCCTTGGCACGCTTACCAGACTCAAACCGCCGCGCAATCTCCGCGCCTTCAGTAGAGACGGGGACTTCCAAGTCATAGACCGCAATGTCTTCGGCCTTCTTAGATACCTTCGAGTCCGAGCACACCGCGAAGGCGCGCATATCGAGGCGCCCCTGCGCCGTCCATTCCTTCAGCGTCTGCGAAAGCAGTGAAATAGAAGGAACCAGGAACAGGATGCGCGCCTTGCCTCCCCTATCTTCTGCCACTCGCTCCGCGAGGCGCAGCGCAGTAAACGTCTTGCCGGTACCGCAGGCCATGATGAGCTTGCCGCGGTCATGGGTCTGAAATCCCTCGATGGCCTTGTCGATGGCCGTTTGCTGGTGCGGGCGCGGCTCAAAGGTCTTGCGCTGCGAGAGGTTGATTTAAATATTTTTATCCTGCACCTCGGAGCCTGGAAAGGCGACGTCCCAGTTAATGGGCGATTCTGCGATGGCAGAAATACCAATGCGGCTGGTGGGGATAATCTGGTTGGCCAATGCTTCCTCGGCGTGCGAGGACCAGTGATCCGTGGTGGAAATGATCATCCGGCTACCGAAGTGCTCGCGGCCATGTTCCGTTTCAAAGGAATGCCCCGAGGCCTCAAAGAAGGAATCCAAGTGCGATTTCTGGATGCGCGCGGTGGACGCATAGAACTTGCACTGGATAGCGGTCCACGTCCCGTCATCGCGGCGGCGGGCCACCAAGTCAATTCCGGTATCGGCCTTGCCGCCGTTATAGCGCCAGTCAGTCCACCGGCTGACCTCATCAAACTGTGCTTTGAGAGTGGGATCAGTCTGAAAATAGTTGACCATCAGCTTTTCAAAAGCGATGCCATACTTCGCCTTTGGTTGGTTTTCGCGCAGCTGTTCCAGGACCTCAGAGAACTTTGACATAGGAACATTATGCCTGAGGGTGCTTCAGGTTTCCTTCGTTATTGCTGCATTTCGCTAGCTGTAGCCCGATGAAATGGCTTACTCAAGTGGTCAGCCCCGTTTACATAGGGAAATGATTGCCCCGGGTTGGATATATCTTGAGTCTTTACGCGTTTTAGTCCTTGCGCCCGTCCGCATAGTCCACAAGGAAGCGCAAAAAATGTTGGGCCGGATCAGAAAGACGATTCTGCGCACTCCACACCACCCGTAGCGGCCGGTCAAAGCTGATTCCCACCACCGGAACCTCTACGTATTCTCCTGTAGCGAGCTGTGACGCCACCGCTCTCCGCGCGATAACCCCCGGCGCACCCAGAGCTCCTATCGCAGTACGTTGAGCTCCCAGAGACCCGAACTCCCCTGCCGGCGGGGCGAGCACTCCCAGAACATCCGCCACCACCTCTCGTGTGCCGCTTCCCTGTTCACGCAGCACCAAGGGCGTAGATTGCAGCTCCTCCTTCGTCACTGGAGATACCTTCGTTTCCAATGTTGGTGCTGACGTTGATGCTGACGGGGTCACTGGCTGATTGTGGTTGCGCGGCTTCGCCCAGCGATGTTCTGCGGGGACAACAACCACGAGTTCATCGTGCCCGACCACACGCTCGTGCAGTTCGTGGGCCACCCAGTGGCCTTCAATAATCGCTAGTTCTGCCTGTCCTTGAACCACGTGGCGCTGCGCCTCCCGGCTGTTGAGCTGACGCATGTACAGATAAGTATGTGGGTGAGCGCGTTGGTAGGCCGCGGCCCAGCGGGGGTAGTCCACTTCGGCCACAGTATGAGAAACCACCAAGTTAATGTCTTCGGTGACCCCAACCCCAACGGCTGTTTCGAGGCCACGCGCGCATTCGTTCAGGGCGCCTTCTAGTCCCTCGAGTACACGGACGACTTGGCTGCCCACTTCTGTGACGGAACTACCCGCGGCTCCGCGCCAAAAAATGCGATTATTGAGGCGTTTTTCAAACTTGGCGATGCGCGTACTAACCGTTTGTTGGGAGACATTCAGATGTTTCGCAGCCTGGTTCATACCCCCATATCGAGCTACAGCAAGGACGGCATCAACTGTGAAAGCATCGGGAACGTAGCTGCGTCGAACGGGAGAGAATCCATCGTTACCATCTTCTCGTGAGGGGTACATTCATTTATTGTAACCCCGTTCGGATTATACGCTCTCCCGCACACATCAAGCAGTGCCTAGCCTGAAGAATATGTTAAAGATTCGCAATGAGATAGAGCTCCCTCCGCTAGGAGCTGGCTGGGCCGGAGCAGTAATGGGACTCGGAATCTCCTCGTCTCTCATCGATGCTCACCTGAGCCCAATCCTGGGCCGCCTTCCAGCAGAAATCATGCTCGGCGTTGCAACGCTTGTCTTCTTGGCGTTCACAGCGGGATTTATTAAGCACCGCACTCCGGGATTCAACTCCAGCGACATGCCTGCATGGGGCATGGTCTCCATGGGCATCCTCGCTTTGGGTAGTGCCTACTCACTTATCTTTGACGCCTGGTTGATTCACACCGTGTGTTGGGCGGTAGGAACAATCCTGAGCGTCATTACCTGTTTAAAATATCTCAAGTTTCTTTTCTCCGACCGCCCTTCTAACCCCGCTTTTACCTGGGGATTACCCCTTGTTGCCCCCATGGTTTCCGCAACCTCGTCGGCGCAATTAGTACCGCATGCTGGTGAATGGGGCTCGGTCATCCACGGCATCGGCGTGTTCTGCTTCGTAGTGGCTTGGGTGACAGGACTGCCGACGTTTGCCGTCGTTTACCTGCGCACCTTTCCCAAGGTTCCCATTAGCTTCGCTGCCACCGCTTGGATCCCGATGGGGTTGGTCGGCCAGTCCACCGCCGCAGCACAGCTACTCGCCGGTGACCAATGGCATTTCCGCGCCATGGTCTATGGTGTAGCGATGCTGGGCTTGGGCGTGCCGCTGAGCATCTACGCTTTGGCCAAGCACTGGGGTACCGCCCTAGGAAATACCCCAATGTCCTATAACCCCAGCTGGTGGGCCAGTACCTTCCCCGTGGGCACGTGCTGCCTCGGCACCCATACCCTATCCACACAGCCCGCGGCGCTCGCGTGGGGTCTGGGCTGGATGGATACCGTGAGCGCCGCTCTGCTGGTTCTGCTCCTCCTTCACGTCACTTGGGCTGCCTTCGGAGCCATCAAAACCGTTTCCGAGCATTTCAAGGTCAGCCAAATGAGCCACGCATAACTTCAGGGTCTTCGGGTACTTAAGAACCTTGCGGATCGTGCTCGGCGAAGAACTGGGGCATCGCCTGGAGCAAGTGCTGGTTCCAGACTCCGTGAGCGCTAAGCGCCGATGCGTGGTCAGCGTGTGGGCGCACGTACTCGCTCAGGTCGATATTCTTTTCATGCGCTATGCGGCGAAAATCGTCATAGCTTTCCGGCGGGACGAGGCGATCGTTATCGCTACGGACAATCTTGATGGGTGGCATGTCCGAAGTAAGGTGCGTCGCCGAGGTAACAAAATCTGCACGGTCGGGATATTCCTCCGGCGTTCCACCCAGGTATTTCTGCACGGTATCGCGGGAGCCTGGCGCGGCATAGGCATCGTCGGAGTCATAGATGTGGCGGACATCGAGGGCCGGTGAATCCGCATACACGGCGCGGGGAACGGCCGGTGTGCCGGGGCAATCGGCGGAAGGTAGGTGGTTGGGGTGCGCGGCGGCATCGGCAGTCGCATTCAGCACCAACTGGCCGCCCGCAGATTCGCCGTACATAAAGAAGCGCTCCGGGTCGCCGTCATAATCCGCCGCGTGGGCATTGACCCAATTCATCGCGCAGCCCACCTGCCCTGCTGCCACCTTCCACGTGGGCTGATCCAAGCTGGACAGCGTGTAATCGATGGATAATACGAGGTAGCCACGCTGCGCCATCTGACGCATATTAAATGCCTGGGAGCGCTTGTTCATCTGATCCCAGCCGCCGCCGTGGACATACATCATCACCGGGTGGATGCCGCCATCATTGGGCTCATAGATATCCATGTCCAGGTCCTCGTCATGGAAGGAATCGTAGGCCACGGTGTGATCAGGGCCCTCGTCGGTGCTTTCCACACCAGCCCAGCTCAACGCGGCGCGAATATCCACGTCGGTCCCCTGCTCCTTCGCAGCATGAATCTGCGTCCCAAAAAGCGCTATGCCTGCAATGAACGCAACCGCCGCAAACGCGCCTGGCACGTAGAAGCTGCGGGAGCCGAACCTTCCTAGCACCGCAAGGACCAGAAGGATAAGGGAAAAGATTATCACCGGCCCGACGTACTGCGGGCCAATGAGCGAACCCGTACCCCAATACGGAATATGCGGCGTAAACGGTGCCACCGCAAGCCACAGCGCGAGGAAAGCTACAAGCGCAAGCGGTACGGACAGCAACCGGGCAACGATCTTCATACCGGCAACGTTAGTCCTCGTTTCCGGAAATGCATGGTGGAGATTCTGCTTTCAGTAAGAGAACCGGAGTCACTCGCAAGTGTTTCCGCGCTTTTACGAGGAAGTCACGACCACAGCCTGATTAACTTGAACCAGACGAATAAAGTGGGAAAGCAATGAGTAATCTCCGATTCAAAAGGTGGGACTACACCTCCGATGTGGCTCCCTCGGCAGTCTTGACGCTGAAAAATCCATGCGGCATCTATGTGCTTGAGTTTTCCAATGGCGAGCAATACGTGGGTCAGTCAGTGAATTTTCCCTCGCGCCTAGCGGACCACCGGCGAACCTACCCTGACATCGTTGCCGTAAATTTCTGTCCGGTTCCTGCGAGGGACCTCAACATGGCAGAATATGGCGAGATTCAACGCCGCCGAAAAGCAGGAATTCTACTGCGCAATAAGACACTCCTCGCACAGCCTTTGGGCGATTCCCCACTCGATGCGCTCATAGATCAGCAAGTCCAAGCCAAATGGCTCGACGTAGAAGCTACCGATGAAGGAGAGGTCGAAATCGGCGACCGAGCCGTTACCGCTAAAAAGCGAAACCTTTCAAATAAAAAGTTCGAGGAGCTTAGAAAGCAGCCTGGATGGGAGGACATTTTAAGGTCGCTGTCCGCTTACGTGGCATATGTCATCCCCTATCCACATCTGACGGAGAAGAAAATCTGGACCGTCACGGCGATGCCCTCTACAAACAGGTCCGCTATCGATCGCCGCGTGGCCACTTTGAGCATTAACAACGTGGAAATGCTCTTCCTAAGAATTAGTCGCAATTCCAAAGGCGGAACTTGGAAGCCCTGCACGACATTAAATATCGCTGATACCTACGAGCCGCCGGCGTATATGCGCGGCTACACGTTCAGAAGTAGTTATCGTTCAGCAGGCCCTGTTAAGACCATCCTGTATCCCGGAGACTTCGCAATCGATGAGCTTTTGATGGAAGATTCGATCCTGCTTGCTGCTCGTGAATTGGCGCTCGGCCAAATGCGAAAGGGCACGACGATGTTTTCGAAGTACCATAGCGACGCTCTCGCGGACGAGATATTCACCTACATACACGCGGTTTTAGCTCCACAAAGTTCTATACCACATACAGGAGACTAAATACTGATATTAAGTTTTCTTAAGAAATCAATACCACCCAAACACTCGACGCCAAAGTACTGTGCTACATCCGGAATCTTCACTCGTGCTTTTCCATTTGGCGCGGGTTTCTCGTTGGTTACAATCTTCGCTTTATGCCGATACGCGGAGGCAACTAACCAAGAATCTGCAGCATCCAAAAATATATTTACTGCGTTTGGTTTGTATTTAGGCTCGCGCTCCGTACTGACCCAACGTGTCATTTCTTCATAAGCTAGGATTTCTGCCTTATCAGGAGACAACCGCTGACTGGGCCGGACAAGGTTTTCATACCACGCAAAGCGAGGATGCCCCCAGTTCTTCATTTCTTCGTGGACCTCATCATGGAAGCAAATCCCCGGAACGAAAAGCTTCGTCTCAAGCTCTTTCCATAAGCTAGGGAATATATCTTCTGGATAAGTAGTCGTTAACTCACCAAGAAAACTCGTATCGATGACGTACATCGCTTATACCGCTTTTCTTCCCGAAGATCGTGCAGACGACACAAGCTTTTCAAAGGAATCATACGTAGTTGTTCCCAGAAGACTTGCAGCTTGTTTTTCAGGTAGGACTCCTGATTCTGCGGCGTCTAATACTGTCTCAAAAAATCTCTCTCCCACCCTTGATTTAATTAAAACATGGCGGGGAGGCGCACCTTTAGCATCTCGTGAAGTCTTTATTAGCGCCTGTTCTTTCCGGAACCGTGCCGCAAGTGGAATAGCTTCTTCTTGTGGGACAATTCCAAGTCCTACTAGCCGCCACAACAATGCTTCGCGGCTCATACCGTATATCTTGGATAGCGTTGATACCTGTTCCTCTAGCTCGTCAGTGGGCTGGAAATCCTCCCTTAAGGAAGCTCCCGGGCACAAGAAGGCCGCAGCAAATTGATTACACCATTGCTCAGTTTCTAGGCGCTCCGAATGATCAGAAATTCCGGGTTTACCAAGCACAACGTGCGCCAATTCGTGCGCAATACTAAAAAGCTGGGCTGTCTTGGTATCGCGGGTATTGATGAAAACTAGGCAGTAGCCATCCTCTTCAAGGGTGAATCCACGAAATTCCTCTACATTAAGTGCCCTACGGGTGGAGTTTTCGGCAATGGAGTTTCGGGCGACGAGTATCCCGGCATCTTCCATCAATGAAACCAATTCACGAACTTTGTCACGCCCAGGAAGAGGAGCTTCTTGCTTGAGGCGGAGCGCGTCCCGAACGCTACTAGCAGCAACCGCTGCAGACTCAGAAATCGTCGCGCTACGGAAAAGCTCCGGCGGATCAATTCCTATGTCCCGTGCGTATTCGGCGTACCAATCGAGGCGAGTCTGGGAAGCGAACATGACTTCCTGCAGCTCTGGGCTGACCGTATCGAGCTGCTCATTGCGCACGGTTCTAAAATCCGCGACCTCAACTCCATCGCCTGTGGGGGCATCGAGAAGCAGCCTGCCGAAAGGGATGTGAGCTTTCTTCGCTAGGTCTTTCGCTTGTTTTAGAGTGGGACGCTCTTCACCAGTTTCCCATTCATGGATTTTGGGGAATTGCTTGAGTAGCGCGGATTGTGAGAGCCCTGTGCGGGATACCGCCCAAGCGAGCACAGCAGTTTGAATCATCACTCGTACAGGTGCCATGACGATCCTCCTTCACTGTCCATAGATCTTAAATAGTAGCGTAAACCAAACAATAAGGCCCGGCCGAGGTCGGCAGCATCGGCAAGCGCATTCAGCACCAACTGCCCGCCGTGGATATACACCATCACTGAGTGGGTGCCACCATCATCGGGCGGATAGCAGCCGGGCAGCGATCTTCAAGTCCTCGGTTCCGGAGGTGCGTGGTAGCGGATTTAGTGGAGAAAAGCCGCCTACTAACTCGCCTTTTTGAAGGAAAGGCGGCGGTCCCGCAGAGGCAGGGCGTCCTTCCGGCTTAGCTCCGCGATACACAGTGCGATGACGAAGCCCACCAAGACGATCAACGAGGACCACGACAACCACATATCAGAATCTGCCTTGGCCAGTGGTGGGAAGAAGAAGAGCCCCAAGACCGGCACAACATAAATGATGCGATTCTGCCCGCGGGCCAGAACGCCTAGCAGTGGCAATACGGCACACAAGACGTAATGGTCCCACAAGATATTGGCGGTAGCCGTAAGAACCGTAAAGATGCCGACGGCAGCAATGCGCCACGGCTCCTGTGACCGCAAAGCGGTAACAATAACCAGCGCAATCAATGCCAGGGCTACAAAAGGCGGAATAAGGCTGGCAACCAGTGAAGGATCATGGACGATGGTGACAAGAATGCTGTCATCTTCAACGCGGTTGGTGCTCAATTGGGAAGCAATCGATCCGTTGACAGGAGCGACCATTATTGCCGCCTTGATGTCCTGAAGGGTATCCCACCAAGAGGTAAACACGTCCCAGCCAGAAACGACGATTGAGTAGAGTACAGCAACGGCTCCTGTCCCGAGTGCTACCAATCCCGCTTTCCGCGCCCGCGGGAAAACCACGCAGATGAGCACGAGAATAATGGGGGTTAGCTTCACTGCAGATACAAGCCCTAGTGCAATTCCCGCGCGCACTGGGTGCACGCGAGCAGCAGCAAGGCCGTAGGCAACTCCCGCAAAAATCAGCGGGCTCGTCTGGCCAAGTAGCAACGATGATTGAAAAGCTACCGATGCCCAGCCCAAGAGGATTCCAAAAAGCAAGGCCATGGTTGGTATCTCTTCTTCAAACCACAAGAACCAGGCGGAGACTATCAGCACCACCAACGCCCAACCGGAAGCAATCGCGAGTAAAATCACGGAGACATCAAAACTCATGACCCGCACGACCAGGCTCATCACATCCGCGAGAAATGGGACGTGAACATAAGGGTGCGGGAACTCAGTGACATCAGAGTGGGCGATGGTGTCTAACCACACATCACCACGTGGCAGTGCGAAATCGCGTTCATCGATTCTATATAAATGCTCCCGATTTCCATCGCGAACGAGCAATCCAGCAATCCATAGCGCACCCCAGTCACCGTAATTCAGTTTTCCGGCAGAAATTACGGCAACCACGAGGCCAAACACCAACCCAATACAATGGTGATACCACCGCAGCACTGTTGATGCGGGCGCGGAGGCTTGATGGCGGGAATGCGCGCTCATGGGACTCCTAATATAAAAATTTCGATTCGAGACAGAGAGAAAGGGCGATGCTCATTGGACAACGGCCCCGATCACCGAAGATAGTCTAAATGCTCCTCAAGCCCGGCCAAAGCCGGGCTTGAGCTAAGCGGTGACAGGGGCTGGCTTACTCCACAACGGAGTTGGCACCCACGGCGTGACCGAAGAGGTCAGGCAAGGTGGCAGACCATGCCTCAACCAGCTGGGAGATGGCCACGGATTCGCCGCCCAGGGTAAGGGCACCGGTTTCGGTGGTCTCGCCCACGATGGCCGCGGGGATGCCGAGCTCTGCCGCACGGGCAAGCACCTTATCGGCGCGGTCAGCGGTGGTGGCCACGAGCGCGCGGGAAGCGGACTCGGAGAAGGCCGCGGTGAAGGCGTCCTCGTGCACGGCGGTGAGATCGAGGTCGAGGCCGAGGCCGGCGGCATCGGCAAGCGCACCGGCGCGCTTGGCCATCTCAAAGGCGGCGACGGCAAGGCCACCCTCGGAGACATCGTGTGCGGCGGTGAGCAGATCGTTGCCGTGGAAGAAGTCCGCGAGGCGCTTCTCATTGGCCATGTCCACCTGGGGTGGCAGGCCGTTGAGGTTGTCCTTGTCGGCGCCCTCGGCGCTCACCAGCTGCCAGATGGAACCGCCGAACTCATCCTTGGTCTCGCCCAAGGCGATGAGGACTTCCTTCTCATTGACGGTGCCCAGGTTATTGCCAATGGCCTGGTGCACATCGTCGATAACGCCAAGCACGCCTACGACCGGGGTGGGCAGGATGGGCTCGGAGCCGGTCTGGTTGTAGAAGGAGACGTTGCCGCCGGAGACGGGGATGGACAGTTCCACGGCGGCATCGGCAAGCCCATGCACGGATTCGCGGAATTGCCACATCACGTCCGGGTTTTCCGGCGAACCGTAGTTCAGGCAATTGGTAATCGCGACGGGCTTGGCGCCGGTGACCGCGACGTTGCGGTAGGCCTCCGCCAGGGCCAGGCGCGCGCCCATGTTCGGGTCCAGCTTGGTGTAGCGGCCAGAAGCATCGGCGGAAACGGCGACGCCGCGGCCGGTCTCCTCATCGATGCGCAGCACGCCCGCGTCCGCGTGATGGGACTGGACGGTATTGCCGCGCACGTAGCGGTCGTACTGATTCATGATGAAATCGCGCGAGCACAGCGAAGGCGAAGAGACGAGCTTCTGCAGGGATTCCACCAGGCCGCGCTTGTCCGTGCCCTGGTATTTCTGCAGCTCATCCTGCCACTCGGGGCGGGCATAGGGGCGCTCGTAGACGGGCGCTTCATCTGCGATGGTGCCAGCTGGGGCATCGACGACGACCTCGCCCTGGTGGCGAATGACCAGGTGGTCACCCTCACTAACCTCACCGATTTCGGCACAGGTGACCTCCCAGTGCTCACAGATTTCGCGGAACTTCTCCACGTTTTCCGGTGCCACGACGGCGCACATGCGCTCCTGGGACTCGGAGGCGAGGATTTCCGCGGCGGTCATGTTTTCCGCGCGCAGCGGCACGGCATCGAGGTTGACCTCCATGCCGCCATCGCCGGACGCGGCCAGCTCAGAGGTGGCACACGCCAGGCCGGCACCGCCCAAGTCCTGGATGCCCACCACAACACCGGCGTGGTAGAGGTCCAGGCAGCATTCGATAAGCACCTTTTCCGCGAAGGGGTCGCCCACCTGCACGGCAGGAAGCTTGCGCTCCGCGCCGTCTTCAAAGGTATCGGAGGCCAGTACGGATACGCCGCCGATGCCATCCAGGCCGGTGCGGGAACCGAAGAGCATGACCTTATTGCCAGTGCCGGAGGCGAAGGCGAGCTTGAGGTCATCGACCTTGAGGGTGCCCACGCACAAGGCGTTGACCAGCGGGTTACCGGCATAGGTTTCATCAAAGACGGTCTCGCCGCCAATATTGGGCAGGCCCAAGGAGTTGCCGTAGCCGCCCACGCCGGAGACGACGCCGGGTAGCACGCGCTTGGTATCGGGGGCATCGGCAGGCCCAAAGCGCAGCTGATCCATCACAGCAATCGGGCGCGCACCCATGGCCATGATATCGCGGACGATGCCGCCCACGCCGGTGGCCGCGCCTTGGTAGGGCTCCACGTAGGAGGGGTGGTTGTGCGATTCCACGCGGAAGGTCACCGCATTGCCATCGCCGATGTCCACCACGCCGGCGTTTTCACCAATGCCGGCGAGGATCTTCTCCCCCATCTCCTCCGTCATGGTCTCACCAAAGTAGCGCAGGTGCGTCTTGGAGGACTTATAGGAGCAGTGCTCGGACCACATCACGGAGTACATGGTCAGCTCCGCGTCGGTGGGGCGCCGGCCCAGAATATCGTGGATGCGCTGGTATTCGTCATCCTTCAGGCCGAGCTCAACGTACGGCTGCTGCTCATCCGGGGTGGACTGCGCCTTGTCTACGGTGTCATTAGAAACGGTCATGTAGGTGGCCTCCTTAAACCGCCGGCGCTTCCGCGACGGCCTTGATGGCGGATACGAATAGTCCCAATCCGTCGGTGGATGGGCCGGTCAGCGGGTCAATGGCGTGCTCGGGGTGCGGCATGAGGCCCACAATCCGGCCGGTCTCATCGCTTACCCCAGCAATGCCATTGATGGAGCCGTTGTAATTATCGGTATAGCGGAAGACCACGCGGCCTTCGCCCTCGATGCGGGCGATATCGTCATCGCCTGCTTGGAAGCGGCCCTCACCGTGCTTGGCGGGCACCAAAATCTTTTGGCCCTTTTCAAACTCGCTGGTCCAGGCCGTGGTGGAGTGCTCCACCTCCAGGTAAGTATCGGTGCAATGAAAATGCAGGCCCTTATTCCGGGTCAATGCGCCCGGTAAGAGGCCTGCTTCAGTCAAGATTTGGAAACCATTGCAAATGCCGAGCACCGGCATTCCCGCCTTGGCGCGGTCGATGACGCTGCGCATGACGGGGGCGAGCGCCGAAATAGCGCCCGAGCGCAGGTAGTCACCATAGGAAAAACCGCCCGGCACGACTACCGCGTCCACGCCGTGCAGATCAGCATCTGCGTGCCAGAGGTTAATGACCTCGGCGCCGGCGGTGCGGGCCGCGCGGGCGGCATCCACATCATCCAGGGTGCCGGGGAAGGTGATTACTCCGATTTTTGCGGTCACTTACTTGACCTCCAGCTGCGTAACCTCGTAGTCCTCGATGACGGTATTAGCCAGCAGCGTTTCTGCCACCTTATCCAGTTCCTCTGCGGTAACGGAATCATCTACCTCGAGTTCGAAGCGCTTTCCTTGGCGCACATCGCTGACACCGGATACTCCGATGCGACCCAATGCGCGGACGACAGCTTGGCCCTGCGGATCCAGAATTTCCGCCTTGGGCATGACATTGACAACTACACGAGCCATGAAATTTTTGCCTTACTGTATGGGGCTTAGGTCTGCCCGATTCAGTGTAGTCATACCCCCGCCCAATCCCTAGATATACCCCCACTGCAGGGTTTTCACCCCGGTAATGCAAACTCCGCGTAAATTACGACCAACAGGAAAACGAATTTTGCGCGGCACCCAGGTTTCACCGCCTGCTCGCGCACACCCCACCGATTGCGACCCTGGGTACACCGATTGTTCAGCGAGTAAAAATAAAAGGCGTCCATGACAACTTTCTCTATGATTAAGGTGACTTCTATGGCTCTTCGCCGCCTTGGCAGGGTAGCCCTCGCTGCCAGTTTCTCCACCCTCTCCCTATCCGTCGCGGTGCCTACCGCCTTGGCCGCCCCGGATAATTCCACCGCGGTCATCTCTGAGGTCTACGGCGGTGGCGGAAATAAGGGTGCGAGCTTTTCCAATGATTTCATCGAGCTTTATAACCCCACCGATGCTGCAATCGATCTCACCGGCTGGTCCGTGGAGTACTTCGCCTCCAACGGCAATAGCGGCGGCAAGATAACCCTGTCTGGCACCATTGCTCCCCACGGTTACTACCTGGTGCAGGGTGCGGCCGGCAATGGCCAGGCCCAGGCTCTTCCCACCCCGGATGCGCAAGGCAAGGTCAATATGTCCGGCACGAAGGGCTCGGTGCAGCTTGCCGATGCCACCGGCAACACCATTGACCTCGTAGGTTACGGCGCCGCCTCCAAGTCTGAAGGAGCTGCCACGGGCTCGCTGTCTAATGACACCTCTGCTTCCCGCAACGCGGCGGGCGCCGATACCGATGACAACTCCGCAGACTTCACCATCGGTGCACCGTCTCCTACCAACTCTGGCAACGAGTCCCCGGCCCCGCAGCCGGGTGGCTCCGATAATTCCGCAGGTTCTGAGAATCTTCCCGCGCCCGAAGGCATAACCCCGATTGCGGAAATCCAAGGCCCCGGCGATACCTCCCCGCTCGAGGGCCAAAACGTTGCTACCCAGGGCGTTGTCACCGGCGTGTGGAGCGAGGGCGGGCTCAACGGCTTTACCATCCAGACCGGCGGCACCGGCAAAGAAGCCACCGATGCCTCCCAGGCGCTATTTGTCCACATGGGTAAAAAGGGCGCCGATAAATACCCCAGCATCGGCGATTCCGTCGAGGTCACCGGCCAGGTCTCCGAGTATTACGGCGCTACCCAGGTCAGCGCTTCTTCCCTCAAGCAGCTCGATACCGCGCTGGAGGAGGTCACCCCGCTCGCCGTGGATGAGCTGCCCCAAGGCGATTCCGCCCGCGAGTCCTTTGAGCACATGCTCATCCAGCCCGGCACGCACACCGTGACCAATAACTACTCGCTTAACCAATACGGCGAGGTCGGCCTCGCCCCAGGCGATGAAGCCTTCCGCCAGCCTTCCGATGTCCACTCCCCTTCCACCGACCCCAATTCCGAGCTGCAAAAACTGGCCAAGGACAACGCCGAAAAGCTCGTTACCCTAGATGATGGCCGCACCCGCGATTATTTAAGGACCGATAAGGACACCCCGCTGCCCTATATCGCCCAAGATGGCGGAAAGACCATCAAGTCCCTGCGCACCACCGATACCGTGGAATTCCAGCATCCGGTCATCGTGGGATACTCCCACGATCAGTGGCGCTTCCAGCCCACCGAGCCGGTCACCGGTGAGACCGCCGGCGCCGATCTCCCCATCTCCTGGGAAGAATCCCGCGATGCGGAGCTGCACGCAGTTGATGACGTCAAGGGCGAATACACCATCGGTGCCTTCAACGTGCTGAATTACTTCACCTCCCTGGGCGAGGAATTCGGCGGCAGCGCCTATACCGACCGCGCGGGCAATAAGGTTACCGTCAACCGCGGCAAGACCCGCGGCGCCTATACCGAATCGGCTTTAAAGGACCAAGAGCGCAAGATCGTCGCCGCCATCAATGGCCTTGATGCCGATGTCATCGGCCTTTCCGAAATCGAAGATGGCTACGCCGTAACCGGGGACTTTGACCAGCGTGATAAGGCGCTGAAGCGCCTGACCGAAAAACTCAACGAGGCCGCGGGCACCGAAAAGTGGGCCTTCGTGCCCTCCCCGTCCAAGGATCAGGTCCCCGCGCACCCCGATGTCATCCGCACCGCGTTCATTTATCACAAGGATGTGGTCAAGCCCGTGGGCGAATCCCGCATCTTCCAGGATCCCCGCTTTTCCGGCACCGCCCGCGAGCCGCTGGCCCAGGAATTCCAGCCGCTCAATAGCGATGACGAGTCCTTCGTCGCCGTGGCCAACCACTTCAAGTCCAAGGGCTCGGTGGCCAAGGGCGATGAGGATTCCGGCGATGGCCAGGGCAATAACCCCAACGTCCGCAATGCCCAAGCCCAGGCCGTGCTCGATGCCCTGCACAAGCAGGACGATTGGAAAGATAAGCCGCTTTTCGCCCTGGGTGATTTCAATACCTACACCCATGAAACCGCGCTCGATGTCTTCCGCAATGATGGCTTTACCGTGCCTGCGGAAAAGTACGGCGCCGATACCTCCTACCAGTTTGGCGGCCTGCTCGGTACCTTGGACCACGTCCTAGCCAATGAGGTTGCTTCGGGCGCGCTTGACGATGCCCAAGTGTGGAACATCAACGCCGACGAGCCCGTCGCCTTTGAGTACTCCCGCCGCAACTACAACGCCGTAGATTTCTACGACGATTCCCCCTTCCGCGCCTCTGACCACGACCCCGTCAAGGTCGGCTTCACGCTCGGCGAGGATGAATCCACCGACGACGGCGATCAGGGCAACGATGCCAACCAGGACGACAACACCGATGGCCCAGGCTTCGGGTTCGGCTCTAGCTCCTGGGGCACCGGCGCCATTATCGGCTTTGCCATCTTGGCCGGCCTGCTCGCTATCCCCGGCTTCATGGCGGCCACCGGCAACCTGCAGAAGATCATCCCCGCTGGAATCTGGGGCATGCTCCCGCAGCAGGCGAAGGACTTCATCAACGGCCTAAGCAAGTAGGAGCGCCTACTCGTATAAGCCCATCTCGTCAGAAAGCACCGCGAGCTCGTCTGCAGCAGCACGCTGCTCAAGGTCTCTCTGGCGTTTATAGCCCTGCACGCTGGAGGCATACAGATGCCGGTGGGCGTATTCTGTATGTCCCTCCAGGGCTCCTTCGTCCATGAGCTCGATGACTCGCGGCCGAGAGACATTCAGAAGGTCTGCCGCCTGTTGCGTTGTTAGTTCATCTGTTCGTTTCATGTGATCTACTATGAGGCCTCCACCGGACTAACGCGGCAGGTAAATGCTGTAATCAGCGGGAGTAGCGCCCGCGTCGAGGGCGCGGCGGGCTGCCTTTACAAAGTCCTTGATGACCTTGCGGTCATCTAGGTTGCGGGCGGAGACGGAAAGACGCACGGTATTGCCGCGCTCGGCGGAGCGCTCGGCCGCGCGGATGATGTTTTTACGCCACCACTTGGCGGAACCGAAGCCCTCACCAAAAGAAAGGTTGCGGGCTTGGTGGAATTTGCCGGTGGGCACCTCCAGGATGCCGCGGGTAGAAGCCGCCGCCTCAAAGGGGAATTTGGGCAGGACCTGCAACGTTCCGGGAGACATGCGCCAGCGCGGGGGCGCGAAGATGGTAGGTTCGAAACCAATCTGCGCCATCTGCCGGGTCGCACCGGCTAGGCGCAGCTTCGCCTCATGCGAATTGAGGTTGGCAAACTCCGCGCGGCGGCCTTGGACTGCCTGGTCAAAACCATTGAGGATAAGCGGACGGCCCGCGGCCGCCTGATCTTTCAGCCACTGTTGAGTGTCCTTGTCCTTGGCCAGGTGCCAATTGCCATCAATGTGCGGGGCGATGAGCAGGGAGACGGGAATTTCCTCCCGGTCCAGAACCGACAGGAAGCTTGTAGCCTGCTTCCGAGTGTCCTCAAAAATACTGGAGATAGAAACCAGAAGGTGGCTAGTCATAGCTCAAATTATCGCACAGTACCGCCAGATCCGCGCGCTGGCCAGAACGCAGGCCAGGGTGCCGGCCAGCGCGTGACCGTGCTGCGCGGTTATTCCGTAAGACCGGTGGCCTTATTGATGGTCCAGGCGTATTCGAAGGCGTTTTGGCGCCACTTATCGTAGCGGCCGGATACGCCACCATGCCCGGCGGCCATTTCCGTCTTGAGCAGGAACTCGCCGCCGGTGGCGGTAGCGCGCAGCTGCGCAATCCACTTCGCCGGTTCCACATACAGCACGCGGGTATCATTCAGCGAGGTGATAGCCAAGATGTCCGGATAGTCCTTGGCCTCAACATTCTCGTAGGGAGAGTAGGACTTCATGTAGTCGTAGTATTCCGGATCGTGGTACGGATCGCCCCACTCTTCCCACTCGGGAACGGTAAGGGGAAGCTCTGGCATGAGCATCGAGGTCAGCGGGTCCACGAAGGGGACCACGGCTTGGATAGCGGTAAAGCGGTCAGGTGCCATATTCGCCACGGCGCCCATGAGCATGCCGCCGGCGGATCCACCTTCGGCCACCATTTGGTCCGGGGTGGTCACGCGGCGCTCGATGAGGTCATCAGCCACAGCGATGAAATCGGTGAAGGTGTTTTTCTTCTGCAGCATCTTGCCGTCGTCGTACCACTGACGGCCCATCTCGCCGCCGCCGCGCACGTGGGCAACCGCATAAATCATGCCGCGGTCCATGAGCGATAGCCGGGTCGCGGAGAAGTACGGGTCCATGCTGGCCTCGTAGGAGCCGTAGCCATACAGCAGCGTCGGATTGGGTTTGGTGCGGTCCAAGTCAGAACGGTGCACCACGGAGACTGGGATCTTGGTGCCATCGCTGGCGGTCGACCAGATGCGGTAGGCCACGTAATCATCCGGAACATAGCCGCCGGGGACTTCCTGTTCCTTTAGCAGCGTGTACTCGCCGGTATCCACGCGGTAATCAAAAAGCTGCGCGGGCTGGATATAGGACACGTAGTTCACGCGGACTACCGGCGCGTCCCATTCCGGGTTGCCGTCCACGGCGACGGTAAAGAGTTCCTCGTTGAAGTTGAGTTCTTCGAATTCCCCGAAGTCATCGCCAACGCGCATGATGGCGGCGCGGCCGATGCCACCGCGGCGGTAGCCCACCACCATGTGGTCGCGGTAGGTGTCCACGCCCTCGATTCGGGTGGTGTCATCGTGTGCCAAAAGCTCCGGCAGTTCGCGCAGGGCGGGAAGATCCTCATCGACCTTGGCATAGCCCACCGCGAAGTTCGGGCCGGTGGCATTGTGGGTGACAATCCAGTAGTCTTCGCCGCCCACCACGGCATGGTCTACGTCGTAGTCAACGCCGGTCTCGCGCGTCCACAGCGGGCGGAATTCGCCTTCTGGGTTGTCCGTATCTAGCACCCAGGCTTCCGAGGTAATCTTCGACCCCACCCCAATGAAGAGGTATTTATCGGAGCGGGCACTGCCGATGCCCACGTTAAAGTGCTCATCCTCCTCATGGAAGACGCGCACATCCGCGGATTGCTCGGTGCCTACCTTATGGCGCCACACCGCATCCGGGCGCCAGGCATCATCCACCGTGGAGTAAAAGATATAGCCGTCGCCTGCCCAGGTAGCGCCGTAGAAAATGCCGGTGAGGTGATCGTCCAGCAGCTCTCCGGTATCGAGGTCCTTAATGGACAGTTCAAAGCGCTCATCGCCAGCGAAGTCCACGGAATAGGCCAAGTAGCGGCCGGAATCTGAGATGGAGGCCGCACCAAGGGCGAAGAAGTCCCTTCCCTCTGCCAGGGCATTGGCGTCCAAGATAATTTCTTCGCCTTCTGGGCTTCCTTCTTCCGGAATCACCGGTGCGGTCCAGGGATCGCTGCCTTCTTCTACCGGGATGCGGCAGGAATAGCCGTAGTTCTTGCCCTCCTCGGAGCGGCCGTAGTACCAGTACTTACCGCGGCGGGCTGGCACGGACATATCGGTTTGTTTAATGCGGGATTTAATCTCTTGGAAGATATTCTCCGTCATCGCATCCAAGTGCCCGGTATGCGCCGCCGTGTAATCGTTTTCGGCATTGAGGTAATCCAGGGTTTCCTGCGATTGCTTATCGCGTAGCCACTCGTAATTATCCACGAATTCGCGGCCGTGAAATTCGCGCTTTACGGGGTGGACTGGGGCTACCGGTGCGGTCGTCTTTTCATCACTCATGCCCTACCACTGTACGCGTCACCGGTTATGCCCCAGCGGCGGGCAACAGCCGTGGGCAACCAGCTAACGCGCGGTTGCCCTATCCGGCCTAGACCGGCCTGGGCGGCTAGGAACGCGGCGCAAGGAAGTCCGCGAAGCGCTCACCCGATAGCTTTTCGTAGGCCTCGATATAGCGCAGGCGGGTGGCGGAAACGACGTCATCGGGAAGCGCGGGCGGGGTGGTCTCAGAGGACTTATCCCAGCCGGAGGCATCAGAAGTCAGCCAATCGCGCACGTACTGCTTATCAAAGGAGGGCTGGACCTCGCCTTCCACGTAGGAATCTGCGGGCCAGTAGCGGGAGGAATCGGGGGTGAGGACTTCATCGGCAAGCACGAGCGTGCCATCCGCATCGAGGCCGAACTCGAATTTGGTATCGGCCAAGATGATGCCCTTCTCCTCCGCCAGCTGGGCTGCCTTGGCGTAAATGCGCAAGGTAGCCGCGCGTAGCTCCTCGGAGCGCTCGCGGCCGAGCTTATCTGCCACGTGTTCGAAAGAGACGTTCTCATCGTGATCGCCCTGCTCCGCCTTCGTAGCAGGGGTGAAAATGGGTTCGGGCAGGCGGGAGGCCTCGACAAGGCCTGCGGGCAGCTCGATGCCACAGACGGTGCCGTCGGCCTGGTATTCCTTCAAGCCGGAGCCGGTAAGGAAACCGCGTGCCACGCACTCAAAGGGCAGCATGTCTAGCTTCTTGACCACCATGGCGCGACCCAAGCATTCTTCCGGAATGCGCTCATCATCAAGCGGTCCCGCGAGGTGGTTGGGAAAGTCAATGGCATCAAAGAAGAACTTCGAGGTGGCCGTGAGAACTCGGCCCTTATCAGGGATGGCCGGTTCCAAGGCAAAGTCGTAGGCGGAGATGCGGTCAGAGACCACCATCAGCAGGGTGGTGTCATCCACATCGTAAATATCGCGGACTTTACCGGAGGCTACATGGGTATAAGAAGAAAGCTCAGGACGCATGGTCTTCATCATAACGCGCGGGCGTGCGCGGGAACGTAAGCCCGCGCACAGCGCTAAAGGATTTCGCCCGGTGTATAAGCCGCGGCCTTGGGGTGCTCGCCCACAAGGGCCTTGATGCGGTTTAGGACCTGGGAGACTTGGGATTCGGCGGCGCCGATGAAGGCGTGCTTATCCTCGAGGACCCTTTCGAGCTCGGCCTCGTCCATGGGCAGGCGGTCGTCTGCGGCGAGGCGCTGGACCAAGTCCTGGTTGCCGCCATTTTCGCGCATATTCAGCGCCACGGCCACAGCGTTTTCCTTGATCACCTCGTGGGCGGTCTCGCGGCCCACCCCGGCGCGCACCGCAGCCATGAGGATGCGGGTGGTGGCGAGGAAGGGCAGGTAGCGCTCCAGCTCGCGGTCGATCATGGCGGGGAAGGCGCCGAATTCATCGAGCACGGTGAGGAAGGTTTCGAATTGGCCGTCGATGGCAAAGAAGGCATCGGGAAGCGCAACGCGTCGCACCACCGAGCAGGAGACATCGCCCTCGTTCCACTGGCTGCCGGCGAGGTCTGCGGCCATGGTGAGGTAGCCGCGCAGGATGACCTGCAGGCCGGTCACGCGCTCGCAGGAGCGGGCGTTCATCTTGTGCGGCATGGCGGACGAGCCGACCTGGCCTTCCTTGAAGCCCTCGGTGACGGTCTCGTTGCCGGCCATCAGGCGGATGGTGGTGGCCAGCGATGCCGGGGCGGTGCCCAGGGAGACGAGGCAAGAGATGGCATCGAAATCCAGCGAGCGCGGGTACACCTGGCCCACGGAGTTGAAGATGCGGCGAAAGCCCAGGTAATCCGCGATATTGGTCTCTAGGGAGGCGAGCTTATCTTCGGAACCACCCATGAGATCGAGCATGTCCTGCGAGGTGCCCATGGGGCCCTTGATGCCGCGCAGCGGGTAGTGCGAAAGCAGGTCTTCCACGCGCTCGATGGCCAGCAGCATTTCATCGCCGGCGGTGGCAAAGCGCTTGCCCAGCGTGGTGGCCTGCGCGGCCACGTTGTGCGAGCGCCCAGCCATAACTAGGGATTGGTACTCGGCGGCGTGACGGCCGATGCGCGAGACCACGGCGATGGCCTTATCCCGGATGATTTCCAGCGAGGTGTGGATCTGCAGCTGCTCCACGTTCTCGGTGAGATCGCGGCTGGTCATGCCCTTGTGAATGTGCTCGTAGCCGGCCAGCGCATTGAATTCTTCGATGCGTGCCTTCACATCGTGGCGGGTGACGCGCTCGCGCTCAGCAATGGATTCGAGGTTCACGTCCTCGATCACGGCCTCGTACGCGCTAATCGCCTTGGCGGGGATGTCCACGCCTAGGTTCTTCTGGGCGTGCATCACGGCGATCCACAGCTTGCGCTCGAGGATGATTTTATGCTCCGCGCTCCAGATATTGGCAAGCTCCGCAGAAGCATAACGGGAGGACAGGACGTTGGGGATATTCTTCTTCTCAGCCACGTGGCTCATTATTCCATGCCTGCCCATTACGTTGTTAGCAGTTCCGCTTGAGGTTACCCAGGATTCGTAACTCTGCCCCCATGCCGGGGCAGGTTATGT
>NZ_JBEHFR010000031.1:0-22345 GCF_040225635.1 Corynebacterium sp. KPL2830
TAAACCCCTACCCCCACCAACACAAAATGTCGTTTAACTCGACACGCCGAAAAACAACACGTTTTGTCGTTTAACCCACCATAGAAACGCGCTGCATTTGCGTAGAAAACATCATCGGCAAGTACCCCTGCGGCCTTCTCAATGAGCCGGAAATCCTCTACCGAAAACACCCGGCTCGCCCGCTGCGAGGGCAGATCGGTACCCGCCATGAGGGCGGTGGGATCGACATCGACAATGCGGCGCACCACCTCCCCCGGGTCGAGGTCCACGCGCCCGAATCCGGTGGCCTTGACCTTTACTCCGGCATCGACAAGCTCCAAGAGACCATCTACTCCCTGCGCGCTCAGGCCCAGATGATCGATGCTCACGGCTGGCAGCTTCTTCAGCACCGGCGCCATTTCGCCCAGCGCGGCCGCGTCGACATAGAGCTCTACGTGCCAGCCTGCTAGGTCATAGATCCGCCAGGCGAGTTCCTCGAGGTCCTCCCGTGCTGCGCTGCCACCGCGCCGGAAGTTAAAGCGCACCGCCCGCACGCCCAGGCCATCGAGGCGGCGGATTTCGGCATCGGGGACATCGGCAGGCAGCTGCGTGACCCCGACGAAGTTATCCAACTCCCCTAGCGCGTCTGCCAGATACCCCTGGTCAAAGCCCTGAAAGGAACCGGAGACAACGGCGCCGGCGGTGATATCAAAACCCTCACCGCGCAGCTTCTCGCGCCATACGTTGTAGGCCGGAACCAAAAATTCCGGCGGCGTATAACCCTGATTCTCCTGGACGGGGTGGGAAAAATCGATGATGTGGAGGTGGGAATCGAATACTCGCTGAATGGCCACTACCCTAGCCGCGCGCGGGGAACCTTATGAGAAAAGCCCCAGCTAGAACTGAATCTAGCTGGGGCTCTCGGTGGAGCTGCCGGGACTTGAACCCGGGTCCTTCGTCACCTTGCCAGGGCTTCTCCGTGCGCAGTTCGCACATGATCTCTACTCGGCCCTCCGGTTCGGGCGAACTCGTACCGGATGATGGGCCCAGTCACCAGTAAGAGTCCCGTCTGGTCCTGATGACACAGCCAGACGGCAAGTTCCTTAGTCGATGCCAGGTTCTAGGTCAGGAACGAAACCTAGGCTGACAGACACGCGTCGCTGTAATTAGGCAGCGAGGGCGTAGTCACGCTGAGAGTTCTTCTCTGCGTTTATTTGTTTGCTACGACGCTTAAACGGTGGTCGGTAGCCTTCACCGGCACGCTTCCCCTGGCGCAGTGTACGAAGTCGAAACCAAATCAACCCCATAGCACTGTAGGGACGGGATAGTGCATCATTCCCTACGGTTGTTCCAACACTACCGCAGACGCTTTTATTTCTCCAAGTGCTCTTCCAGCCACTCTTTTAAGACCACCGCGTGGTTAATCTTGCGGTCGGCGGCGCCAAAGAGCAGCGTCAGGTCCCCCTCTTTTGCCAAGGAGAGCAACTGGGTGAGCTCTTCGGATTCGCGATCATCGAGCTCGGCGCGGTAGCGGCGCGAAAACTCCTCGAAGGAATCCGCGTCATGGCTCCACCACTTGCGCAGCTCGGGGCTGGGGGCCACGTCCTTGAACCACTCGTCATAGTCCAGGTCCGCCTTGGCGATGCCCCGCGGCCACAGGCGGTCTACCAAAACGCCCGTCCCGGAAATGGAGTCTTCACCCTTGACAGCATCGTGAACCTTTACCGTTTTAAGCATTAATCCCCTTCACGCGGCGGCCGAGCTCGCGGGTGATTTCGCGGTTCTGGTCGCGCCGCTTGATGTCTTCGCGCTTGTCATAATCCTGCTTACCTTGCGCGAGCGCCAGCGACAACTTCGCGTACCCATTTTTGAGGTACACCTTGAGCGGCACCAGGGTTTTATTGCCATTGCGCACCTGACCGTAGAGCTTGTCGATCTCCCGGCGGTGCAGCAACAACTTGCGGGTGCGCCGCGGGCTGTGGTTGGTCCAGGACCCCATCGAATACTCCGGAATGTGCAAGTTCCGCAGGTACACCTCGCCATTATCAATGGTGGCGAAGGCATCATTGAGCGAGATCTTGCCTTCCCGGAGGGATTTGATCTCCGTGCCGAGCAAGACGATGCCGCACTCGAATTCTTCGAGGATCTTATAGTCGTGCCGGGCCCGGCGGTTGGTCGCAAGCGTGGCGTCCCCGGATGCCGCCTTCTTATTCTTCTTGCCCTTTTTAGCCATAATTGCCTCAGTTTACTGCTCGTTTACCGCACCCGGCAAACGGCTTAGCGGCGGACATAAGAACGTAGGGTAATCTGCGCGGTGGCAGCGGTAACCGCCAAGGCGAGCAGGCCCACCAGCGGCAGCGCTACCCACAGATCACTGGACTGCATCGGTGCCAGCAGCTGCGATTCGTACAGGCCCTGTAGCGCAGGATCGATCACTTGGGATTTCGCCACGAGCAGCCCGGCGCCGCCCAAGACCACGCCGATGAGGGAGGCGAGCACAGCTTCTACCACGAACGGCGCCTGCGTCATCCAGCGCGAGGCGCCCACCATGCGCATGATTTCGGTCTCGCGGGTGCGGTGGAAAGCGGCGATTTGCACCATATTGGCCACCAAGAAGATAGCCGCAATAGACATCACGATGGCCACGATGAAGGTGGCGGTGCGAATGGAATCGAGGTTGCTTGCCGCCTCGCGCACCTCTTCTTGCTGGTCCACGACCTCTTCTACCGCTGGGTTATCCCTTACGGCATCGATGGCGGAGGCCTCTTCCGGGTCAACGAGGCGCACGTGCAACGCTGCGGGCAGCGCGTCCGGCGAGGTTTGTTCCACCATCACCGGATCCGTGTCCTGGAAGAGCTCACGGAAGCGCTCGTAGGAGGCCTCCCGGTTGCGAAATTCCACGGACTCTACGGAACTATCGGATTCCAGCTGTTCCTTTAAGTCCGCGCAGGCAGGAGTGGTGCAGTTTGGATCTGTGGCGGAAATATCCTCGTTGAGCTGCACCATAACCTCCACGCGGTCCAAGTAGATATCCTTCGTATCCTTGGTGAGGTTGGTGACCATGATGCCGGCAACCACGGCGCCGACAGAAATGGCTGTGGTAATGATCATCGCGATGGTCATCGTCAGGTTGCGGCCCAAGCCCTTGGTGGCCTCGCGGAAGATGAATCCTAGCTTCATGCCTGCTCCTCCTGCGCCGAATAGGCGGCGTTGTGTTCATCGCGAACGAGCGTGCCATCGCGCAATTCCAGCACGCGCCTCTTCGCCTTATCCACGGCGCGGGAATTGTGCGTGGACATCACGACGGTGGTGCCACGCTTGTTGATGCGCAGCAGCAAGTCCATGATCCCGTCGGCGGTGGCGGGATCGAGGTTGCCCGTGGGTTCATCGGCAAGCAGCAGCTTCGGGCGATTGACCAGGGCGCGCGCGATGGCCACGCGCTGCTGCTCACCGCCGGATAGCTCGTGCGGCATCGCGCGGTGGCGGTTTTCCAGCCCCACCATTTCCAACACCTGCGGCACCGCAGTGGAGATGCGGTGCTTGCTCTTGCCGATGACCTCTAGGGCAAACGCCACATTCTGGTACACGTTCAGCTTGGGAAGCAGCCGAAAATCTTGGAACACGTAACCAATGGATTGGCGCAGGGCGTTAATATCCTTGCCCTTCAACTCATTGACGTGGAAGTCACCGAAGTAAATATCGCCCGAGGTCACATTGCTATAGCGCACCATGAGCTCTAGAAAGGTGGACTTTCCGGACCCCGAAGGGCCGATGAGGAAGGCAAACTCGCCATCCGCAATGTCAAAAGACACCCCATCGAGCGCGGGCCGGGACTGGGCGGAATACACCTTAGTCACGTTTTCGAAAGTAATCACTCCGCTACTGTAGCAATCAAAGTTGACAGCAACCTGTGAACGCTATTTAGTGGTGTAGTCTAGAACACAAAATCTGGTGCGCAATGATGCCCGACCCGATCGACAGAAAGTGCCGATACTATGGCCGAGACCAAAACCAAAGAAAAACCGGAGAAAGCAAGCGGCTTTTTAGGCACCGTAGAAAAGATTGGCAATAAGCTGCCCGATCCTTTCTGGCTCTTCGTCATCCTCGCGATAATCGTCGCCATTACCTCCTGGATTGGCCACCTGATTGGCATGAGCGCCGAGGATCCTAAATCCGGCGATACCATCGAGGTTGAATCACTCCTGACCACCGAGAATATCTCGCGCATGGTCACAGACGCGGTGGAAAACTTCACGAGCTTCCCGCCGCTGGGCGTCATTCTTGCCGTCATGCTGGGTGTGGCCGTGGCCGAGCAGTCTGGGCTCTTGTCCGCGCTCGTGCGCGCCATGGTGACCAAGGTCAGCCCCAAGTTCCTTACCTTCATCGTCGCGCTAGCCGGCGTGACCGGTTCCGTGGCTTCGGATGCGATTTATGTCATCCTCATCCCGCTGGGCGCGATGGCCTTCCACTCGGTGGGCCGCTCCCCCATCGTGGGTGCCATGGTGGCCTTTGCGGCGTCCTCGGCGGGTTTCAACGCCTCGCTGATCCTCAACATTACTGACCTCCTGCTGGCCGGTATTTCCACTCCCGCCGCACAGTTTGTGGATGAGGCTTATGAGGTCAGCCCGCTGGCCAATATCTTCTTCGTCATCCCATCCGCCATCGTGCTATCGCTTATCATTACCGCCGTCACGGAATGGTTCATGGTGGAAAAGGCCCGCGACCTGGTCAACCACGACAAGATCAATTACGAGGAAGTATCCTTCTCCCAGGCCGCCGGCGCCGCTGATAACGATGCGGACGAGGACGCGGAAGAAGGCGACGTTGATTTCGAGGAAGAAGAAGACGAGCTGCGGGTAAAGCCGGAGGAGCAAAAGGGCTTGACCGCCTCTGGTATCGCGCTGCTCATCTTCCTCGCGGGATTCTTCGCCCTGCTCTTTATCCCCGGCTCTCCGCTGGCTAGCCAGGAAGATAGCTTCATGGAATCGCCGCTGATTAGTGCGATTGCGGTTCCCATTGCCCTGGCCTTTTTGGTTTGCGGCATCGTCTACGGCATTTACGCCGGCACGCTGAAGTCCGCCTCGGACGTGCCAGACTTTATGGCCAAGGGCATTAAGACCTTGGTCCCCATGCTAGTGCTCTTTTTCGCCGTCGCCCAGTTCTTGGCGTGGTTCCAGTGGTCCAACCTCGGTGTGTGGACCGCCATTAAGGGCTCTGAGCTGCTGCAGGCATGGTCGCTGCCGCCCATCTTGATGTTCGCCGCGCTCGTGGCCATGGTGGCAGTCCTCAACCTGTTCATTACCTCAGGTTCCGCGCAGTGGGCACTGATGGCGCCGGTGATCGTACCGATGATGATGTACGTGGGAATCTCGCCCGAGGTCTCCCAGATGCTCTTCCGTATCGGTGACTCGCCGACAAATATCATCACCCCGATGTCGCCGTACTTCGCCCTGGCGCTGACCTTCCTGCAGCGCTACTACAAGCCGGCGGGCGTTGGCACGCTGATGTCGCTGGCGCTGCCGTATTCCATCGCCATGATCGTCGGCTGGTTTATCTTCTTTATCGTGTGGTACCTGCTGGGTATCCCGCTTGGACCGGGCGCCCCGATGCACTACCCGGCTTAAGCCTGCAGAGCGCGGTTGAGGTTAATCCTCGCCACGCTCTTGTTGCATGCGCCACCGAATGCCGGCTTCCAAGAAGCCGTCGATGTCCCCATCAAGCACCTTGGAGGGATCGCCCATTTCAAAATTGGTGCGCAGGTCTTTGACCATTTGGTACGGGTGCAAAACATATGAGCGCATCTGGTTGCCCCAGGAGGCATTGCCGCCGGCGCCGAGCGCATCGAGCTCCGCCTGCTCTTCCTGGCGCTTGCGCTCCAAGAGCTTGGCCTGCAATACCCGCATGGCAGAGGCCTTATTTTGAATCTGTGATTTCTCGTTCTGGCAGGTGACCACGATGCCGGTGGGGATATGGGTCAGGCGCACCGCGGAATCGGTGGTATTGACCGATTGTCCACCGGGGCCAGAGGAACGGTACACGTCCACGCGCACCTCGTTATCTGGCACGTCGATGTGGTCCGTTTGCTCCACCACGGGAAGGACCTCGACCTCTGCAAAGGAGGTTTGGCGCCGGCCCTGGTTATCAAAGGGCGAAAGGCGCACGAGGCGGTGCGCGCCCTGTTCCACGGAAAGCTGGCCGTACATGTATTCCCCGTGCACCACAAAGGTAGCGGATTTAATGCCCGCCTCCTCGGCATAGGAAATATCGTAAATATCCACCTTGTGATCGTGCTTTCCCGCCCAGCGGGTGTACATGCGCATGAGCATCTCCGCCCAATCGGCCGCGTCTACCCCGCCGGCACCGGAGCGGATATTGATCACGGCCTCGCGCGGGTCATATTCCCCGGAGAGCATGGTGGTTACCTCGAGGGATTCGATGGCGCTTTCCAGCTCAGCAAGGTCTTCATCGGCTACCGAGACGGTGCCTTCTTCCTCCGCGAGCTCGTACATCACCGGCATATCATCTAAGCGCCCGCGCAAGGATTCCAGTTTGCGGACCTTTGCCTGTGCTGAAGACAGCTCAGAGGTGACCTTTTGTGCGTGCTCGGGGTCATCCCATAGCGAGGGATCCCCAGCTTGGGCTTCCAATTCCCGAATGCGCGCAGCCAAGGCTTCCGGATCCATGACCTTTTCAATGGTGGTCAGGGTGGTGTCCAATTGCTTGAGCCGTGTAATTACTTCGGGACGCATAGGCTCCAATCTTACCCACCCACCCCACAGAATTAGCCATTGGTTGGATTTAGGGTGACAATGGTGTGCATGGATCAAAAGCCAAGCTTGCAGGAGATGATCGATGCGGTCATCAAAACGTTTATTGTCGCGCATGCAGACGATGGGGATGCCCATTTGGCGCAGGCGCTTGTGTATAACGCCGGACGCTTGGCTTGGCGCTTGCGCGAGATGGGCGTCTCGGTCGAGCAGAAAACCTCTATCTCTGACGTGGTCACGGATGCGGACCGCGCCGCAGAGCGCTTCGTCGCCGGCGTGCTAGAGGCCGTGCGCCCCGAGGACGGCCTCGTGGGTGAGGAAGGCACCGCCCGCGAGTCCCAGTCTGGGCGCAATTGGGTTATCGATCCGGTCGATGGCACCTATAATTTCACCTCTGGCTCGGATTATTGGTGTTCGGCGCTCGCGCTTACCGATGCTTCCGGGGTCGCCCTCGGCGCCGTCCACCGCCCCGCCATGGGCTATACATGGTTTGGCGGGCGCGACTACCCCACCTCGCTGGATGGCAAGGACGTCGCCAAGCTGGCAAATAAGCCCGCGGAAGAGACCTCGCTCTCGTCCTACCTACACCCAACGTCGCTGGCGGATCCAGAAATTCGTGCCGCGTGGCAGCGGGTGACCGAAAACTTTGCTACAGTCCGTATGCTTGGTGCCGGTTCAGTGGACTTGGCCTCCGTGGCAGAAGGCACGTGGGGCGCATGGATGCAACACTCGGTAGCAGATTGGGATTGGTTCCCCGGCAAGGCTCTCATTGAGGCCGCTGGTGGTGCCGCCCGCAAGGTAGAAGCCGGTGGCGTCGAGTGGTGCTTGGCCGGAAATAAACAAGTAGTTCAACAAATGGAGGAATGGCTCCGTGGGTAAATTCAAAGAAGACTTAGGTCTCGCGCTCGAGTTGGCCGGTCACGCCGATGTAGTCACGATGCATCGCTTTGAGGCCACCGACCTCTCCGTGAAGGAAAAGCCGGACCTGACTCCGGTATCGGATGCGGATCTCAACTGCGAGAAGCACATTCGCGATTCGCTGAAGCGCTCCCGCCCGCGCGATGAGGTTTTGGGCGAAGAGTTTGGCGGCCAGGCCTGCTACGAGGGCCGCCAGTGGGTCATCGATCCCATCGATGGCACGAAGAACTTCGTGCGCGGTGTGCCCGTGTGGGCCACGCTTATTTCTCTGCTCGAAGACGGCGAACCGGTCGTCTCCGTGGTCTCCGCCCCAGCCCTGCGCCGGCGCTGGTACGCAGCGAAAGGCGCCGGTGCCTACCGCGTCTTTGGCGGTGAGCCGAAGCGCCTGCACGTCTCCCAGATCGAGAAACTTGGGCATGCCTCCCTTGCCATGAGCTCGCTCACCGGCTGGTCCGAGCGTGGATTACGCGATAAGTTCCTCAACCTGACGGATAAGACATGGCGCCTGCGCGGCTACGGCGATTTCTGGTCCTACTGCCTCGTGGCAGAAGGCGCTGTCGATATCGCCACCGAGCCGGAGGTCTCCCTCTGGGACCTCGCCGCCCCATCCCTGCTCGTGACCGAGGCCGGCGGCACGTTTACGGATCTGTCCGGCAATCCTGGGCCGCACGGCGGATCGGCCATTGCCTCCAATGGCCGCCTGCACAAGGCCGCATTGGAGATGCTGCAGGATTAAGGGCGGACCGTCAGCTTCAATAGGACCGGTTCACGGCGCCCGCCCTCGGCGCCAGAGCAGCCGCCGCTCTGTGAGCAGCTTCCGCAGCCACCCGTGGGGCACGAGGACAGCGATTCGCGCACGAGCTGCGCGCTGTGCTCCAAGTGGGAGAGGATGACTTCCACCGTCCCCTGCCCTAATCCTGTCGCGCGGGCGATGTCCGCGGGCGTGGAGTGACCGCCGCGGATCGCTTCTTTTACCTTGTCTGTAGGGCTCATAGGAATAACCTCAGCACTTGGAAGACTCCGACGGCCAAGACCCAAGCCGTGACGAGCTGCAGGGCAAAGCCGATGAGCGTCCACTTCCAGCCAATTTCGCGCCGCTGCGCGGCTACCGTGGCCACACACGGGGTATAGGCCAAGAGGAAGACCATATACGCCCACACCGCGGCCAGCCCGTGCCCGCCAGAGGCGGCACCGAAGTCGCTGCGGATGTGATCGGCCAGCGAAGATTCGGCCTGTTCCTCAGGATCCGCATCCGTGACGTCATCGACGGCGTAGGTCTGCGCCCAGGTGGAAATCAGTGTTTCCTTCGCCACGAAGCCCGTTACCAGCGGGCCGGTCAGGGACCACGAATCGAAGCCAGCCGGCGCAAACGCCGGGGATATCGCCTTGGATACCGCACCATACGCCGAGTCCTCCGGCGGGACGGCTTCCTCGTCGAAGGAGTGGCCACCGGTAACCGGGATGGACATGAGCAGCCAAATGACCACTACCGTGGCCACGATGATGCCGCCGGCGGTATGCAGGAATCCCTTTAAGCGCACCCACATGACCGAAAGCGATAGCTTGAACGTGGGCAGCTGATACGACGGCAAGTCGATAACGAGTGCCTCGGACGGCATGGCGCGCCAGACTGTTTTGCGCAGTGCCAAGCCCACGGCTACCACCAGGGCGATGGACAGAACGTACATGCCAAAGACCGCCGATCCGGCGTGATCTGGGAAAAAGACCTGCGCCAGCATCATAAAGACGATAAGCCGCGCCGAGCACGAGGTGAAGGGGATAAGCAGGCAGGTAAGGATGCGGTGGCGGACATCGCCAAGCACTCGCGTGGCCGAAATCGCCGGCACGTTGCAGCCATAGCCCACCACGATGGGGATAAAGGCCTTGCCAGGCAGGCCAATCGAGCGCATCACCCTATCGGTGACCACCGCAGCGCGCGCCATATAGCCGGAATCCTCCAGCACCGCCAAGCACAGAAACATCAGCGCCAGTAGCGGAGCGAAGGTCAGTACCATGCCGACGCCACCAATGAGGCCATCAACAAGCAAGCCCGAAATCAGCCAGTGATCCAGGCCAATGGCTTCCAGCCCGGCGCGGGCCGCGTCCGAGACCGGACCGGTGACAAGGTCTTCGAGGCCGTCCTGCATGGGCCCTGCCACCGTGGTGGTGATGAAGAAGACCGCCCACATCACCGCGAGGAAGAGCAGCGGGCCCACCACTGGGTGCAGCACCACGCGGTCCACGCGCTGGGTGAGGGTCTCGCCTACCTCCACGCGGTGGACCGCAGCTTTTTCGGCGGCATCGAGATCCGCAAAGCGCTGATCCAGGCCGGAATCCTGGCGGATGATGGTTGGCTCGACGCGCATGGCCTGTGCCACGGTGGTTTCCAGCCCGTCGAGGTTGCGCCGGCGCCGTCCATTGACGCTGACCACTGGCATGCCAGTGGCGCGGGAGAGCGCTTCAGTATCGATGCTAATGCCCTGCTGCTCGGCCATATCCTCCTTGGTCACGCCGAGGACGACGCGGTACGGCTCGGCGGCGATTTGCAGGGCCAGGTTGAGCCCGCGGGCCGGGGCCGTTGCGTCCACGAGGACCACGACGACATCGGGGCGCTCGTCTGCAGGACAGTCAATGAGCATCTGCTTGGTAAAGGCCTCGTCCGGGCTCATGGGGTCTAGGGAATAGGCGCCGGGCGGGTCGATGATGTCGAAGGCCTCTGGCTGCGCGTTCCAGAGCCCGCGGCTGACCTCGACCGAGGTGCCCGGCCAGTTGCCGGTCTGGACCTTCGCGCCGGTCAATGCGTTAAAGAGGGTGGACTTTCCGGAGTTGGGCGCGCCCACCAGTGCCAGGACCGGCGTGCCTTCCGCCGCTATCCGCATGGTGGAGGTGCTGTGGCAGCTTGCTGGGGCCGTGGAATTATGTGCCATCGCTTATGCCTCCACCGGAACGACTTCGAGTTGGCGCAGAGTGTGCGCATCCACGGCATAACGGGCCGTACCTACGCTGACAATGCGCGCACCGCCTGCGACGGTGCGGCCGATCTGCACGCGGGTGCCAGGCCGAAAGCCCAGCTCGCGCAGCCGCACGGCCAGCGCCGGTTGGGTCTCGATCGCGTTGTGCAGGCAATCAGCGGACAGTTCCACCACGGCATCGGTGGGTGCTTGATCCGCGCGAATGGGCCCAGTTTCTGGTGGAGTGGAATGGGTTTTGTACATGGGGAAACCTCGGTTCAAATTTCGCTGCGGATGCGTTAGCCACAGCAGATATTGACTATCCCTAATTGGCCAATAGGTAAGTCTCACCTTAGTTTATGTCTCCGATTGCAGGCAAGGCTATCCTGCGCTTCCCCCACTTTGGCGGGACGCATGCGCGTTATATGCCCATAGAAATTGCGCATAAAAAGCGCCCCGTGCAGCACTCAAGGCTGAACGGGGCGCTATCTGCTTCGCGCTTATGCTTCGGGCAAGGTAAACCCAGCACCAACGCCACCGCGGCGGTTCATATCCGCCAACACGGTATCCATGTTGGTAGCGGCGGTGGGGTTATGAACCGCACCCTGCAGCGGGGTGCGGCACGGGAAGTTCACCGGCAGGAAGCCGCCGGAGATGGAACCGATGAGGCGGTCACCGGCGAGCAGCGGCGCACCAGAATCGCCCATCATGGCGCAGACCTGGTTGACCTGGATGCTTTGTGCCTGCTGATAGGTCATACCGCAGGTCTTGCCGGTGGCAACGCCCTGCTTGCATACGGTCTCACCCGGGTTTACGGTCCCGCCTAGGGAGTTAACGGTAACTCCGTTGTAGCTGCGGGTGACCTCAGCATTAGAACCGAATTCGATCACCGAATAATCCAGCTCGTCATTCTTGGCCACGATGGTGCCCGTCGGGCCAATGTGATCGGAATCGGCCGAGGTAATGGCATCGCCCTCATTGCCGCAGTGCCCTGCGGTCAGTCCGACCTTGCGGCCAGCCTCGTCGTTGCCGGCAACGCTCAGGGTGCACATGGTGTCACCATTGATATAGATGGGAGTTCCAGGACCGTACAGGGACTTACCCTGGTTCATGGCAACATCGGATTCCTCGGGAGTGCGCGGGGCATCGAACAAGGACCCCGGCACGCGGTGCAGAACAAAATCTGCATCGGGCTTGCCCGCAGCTACCTTGGAAAATCCATCATTTTTCCACTGGTAATTGGGATTATTACCCAGTGGCTTTTGCTCTACCTGAGTGGCCTGTTCCAGTAGCCCGAAGGGATTCGGGTTGGTGGCCGGCTCCGCATACTGAGCCTCCTGCTGGGCGTTATTCGCCACCGTATCGCGCGCGTTCTGCACCGCCGAATCCACGGTATCGGTGACCTGCTTATCCACCTCTGGGGTCTCAATTCCGAAGTCCGCGAGGCCATCACGCACGTGGTTGATTAACCCTGCCGAGTCAATATCCGGTTGGGGCAATTCTTGGGCGCCTGCTGCCGGGGAACCCAAGAAAAACGCACCAGCGAAAGCCGAGCCCACCAGGACTTTCTTTAGGTGCGGAATGCGAAGCATCAAAGTACCTTCTTTCAGTTGTCAGGATCGTGCTAGCTAAATCCTGACACGAATAACGTGTGAAAGCAGCTAAGTCCTGTGACTGTTTCCAAGCCGTTACCGTTCTTTCAGGTTTCGGGGGTGATCACACTATTAATCCGTACCCAAAAACTTTTCGATGCCCTATTCTTCACTCCCTGAGGTCCCCACAGATAAGCGCTGAGACTTAAGATGCCAGAGGCGCTTTCTTATTCCGATACCGCCGGATTCCCGCAGCTGCACATGAGTAGGGTCATCGACGCCGATTTCGATACCGCAGCCCACAGGCTCTTTCACTGGGGCATCCAGCGTAGCGGCCTCTTCCGCGTGCGCCCCACCCACCAGGTCGTACAAGAAGGTGCCGAGGTCACCATGAGCCTGGGCCCGTTTGATTTCCGCTGCCGCGTGATTGCGACTTTCGCCGATGATGGGCGCTGCGGCTTTACCTACGGCACCTTGCCCGGACACCTCGAACGCGGCGAGGAAACCTTCACCTTAGAGCGCCTGCGCGATGGGCGGACGCTGCTGCTTATCGATGCCGCCTCCGAGCCCTTCCTTCCCATCTTGCGCCCACTTGTCGATATCCCCCGCCGCCTCCTCATCCGCCGGTTCTACTCGCACGCGCTGGACTAGCGCGGCAGCACAAAGGCCGCTGCCTCTCCCCTTCGGGTTAAGACAGCGGCCTAAGCGTCGTTAACTACTTGCGCTTTTCATCGAGGTTATCGCGAGCCTCGCGCACGACGTCTTTCACGCGGTCGAAGAAACCGCCCTTCTTACCGGATCCATCCTGGTATTCCTGCGCCTTGTCTTCCACGAAGTCCTTAGCGCGGTTGATGGCCTCTTCAACGACGTTGCCGGCCTCGGTGACCTTGTCCTTCAGGTCATCGAAGTCATCGCGTTCATCATCTGCAGCGTCCTCTTCCGGTTGCTCCGGCGCGGTGCCGATATGCTCTTCTTCGGCCTCGCCCACAACGTGCTCTGAGGGCTCATAGTCCGCGTTGTCCTCATCCAGCTTTTCCTGCAGGTCCGGCTGCTCGGACGCGGCGGCGACGTGTTCTTCCTCAGCACCAGTAACGACGTGGTTCTTCGGTTCGTAATCGCTCTGGGTCGCGGAGTCGTCCTGCTCGTCTGCGTTCGCCGTTGCAGCGGCACCGGCAGCTGCGGCACCAGCTCCCGCTGCGCCGGCTCCCGCTGCCGCAGCCTTGCCGGATTCAATCTTGTTGCCCTCGGCATCAGTAGATGCCAAGTAGGTAAATTTCTCGCGGTCCACGTCCACTTCGTGACCTAGGGCGCGTGCAGTTTCTTTAGCCATTGCTTTGTACTCCTTAACTAGATCTATTCTTTCCCATCCTAGCGTTCCAGAAAGTTAAGGTGCGTGCACGGGAACCGGCATTGGGAGAAACCGGAAGGCTCTTTTGTGCTCTTCGGGTGCTACCTCGGCAGATAGAGGTACGGATGAGCGTCAGGCTGCCCAAAACAACCGCGTTTCGCCAAAAATCGGACCGAAAAATGGACAAACGCGGTTGCTATGGACGCTTTCTACCCCTTCACCGCGCTCATCCCGCAAAAATTAGCGTGCAGTAAACACGCGTGCACTAGACATGCGTGCACTATGCATGTATTCTGCTGGCATGGACACTCCAAGCAAACAAGTCGCCGACGCACTGGGTCTACTTTCCCAGCGCAGCCTCCGTCGACGCATGTACGCCCACCTCACCCAGGGGCTCGGTGAAGAAATCAATGAATCCACATATTTGGTCCTCAGCGGCCTAGACCGCTGTGGTCCCTCCACCCCGAAAGAGCTCTCCACCGTCATCGGCCTGGACCGCTCGGTGGTATCCCGCCACGCCTCGGCCTTAGAAAAGGCCGGGCTCATCGCGCGCGCTACCGATCCCCGCGACGCGCGGTGGATACAACTGTCGCTAACCCCACTGGGCCAAGACAACGTCGCCGTGATGCGCTCGCGTCTGACCCAAAAATTGGAAGAATTCCTGGCCCGCTGGCCGGAGCCCGCGCAACAACAATTCGCGGACATGCTCACCGCCCTCACCCACGACGGACCATTCGCCCCTTAATCCACATACCTCCATCACTCTCTCCATCATGACCACACCTCACCACGCCATCTGCGCACACACTCCGAAGGGAGCCCCTCATGCAGGAAAAAGAAAAACTCGACCCCCAGACTAGGCGGGTCGTCATCGCCCTAGTCTTCGGCTCAATTTTGCCGCTGCTAGATATCAGCATCGTTAACGTCGCCATTCATTCCATCAGCGAGGCGTTCCACGCACCGATAGTTCTCGCCCAATGGGTCATCACGAGCTACGGGTTGGCCTCTACTATGGCCATTCCGCTCAGCGGCTGGGCAACGCGCCGCTTCGGCGCCAAAAATCTCTGGATTACCGCCCTGGCAGTCTTTACCGTCGCTTCAATCCTGTGCGCGATGTCTACGCATATCGACTTGCTCATCGCCTTCCGCATCCTGCAGGGATTCGCGGCGGGTTTCTCGGTGGCGGTGATGCAGACCCTCATCGTCACCAATGCCGGAAAGGACCAGGCCACACGCGCCATCACCGCAATCGGGCTACCGGCGGTCATCGCACCCGCGATTGCCCCATTACTGGGCGGGCTGTTTGTCGATGCCATTGGCTGGCGCGCCATCTTCCTCATCAACGTCCCCATTGGCATCGCCGCGATTGCCCTTGCCGTGCACTATCTAGAACGAACCCCAGCAGATCCTGCAGCCCAGCTAGACCGCATGGGATACCTCTTGCTCGCGCCAGGTTTGCTCGCGGCGGTCTATGGCTTTACCACCATCGGGCACATGAGTTCTTGGGCAAGCGTAATTCTCCTCATCGCCGGCGCAGGTCTGATTGGATACTTTGTGTTGCACGCACTCCGGGCGCCATCGCCGCTTATCGATGTCCGCCTATTTACCCACGCCTCCTTTTCCTCAGCCTGGGCAACACTGGCCATTGCAAGCACCGTGTTTTATGGCGGGCTCTTCCTCATTCCGCTGCACTATCAGAGCAACCATGCCTATACCGCACTGCATGCGGGACTGCTGTTGGCCCTACAAAGCGTGGGCGCCTATTTCAGCCGCTCGGCGTCGAAAAAATTCATCGCTCGATGGGGCACGCTTAAGACGGTTTACATGTGCATTGCCGCCGCTATTATCGGAACGCTTCCTTTCGCCTTTCCTACTGGCCAGGCGGCAGGCTGGCTCACCCTGCAAGGATTCGGGCTATTCCTGCGCGGCGGTGGCATCGGTGCCCTTACGGTGCTCACGATGTCCGCGACCTACCACGGCTTATCCAAAGATGAAGTCGTCCATGCCAGTGCTGCGGGCCGCATAGCGACCCAACTTGGTAGCGCACTCGGCGTATCCGTCTGCACGGTACTGATGACCCTCACCCACGGGATCGGCTGGACAACGTTCGCCTACTTCACCGTGTTCACCACACTTATGGCTGTAACGGCCACTCGCCTCCCACGCGGGACCGTGGTCCGAAAATAAAAGGTGAAGCCTGGAGAGCGAGGGCGCCGAGGTTCCACTTTAGGATGCCGCTCCTGCCTCCAGGACGAAAAGGTGTTTGCCCCAACCAACAGCAGCGGCTGAGGCGATAAGGGCGGCATCGCCAGTAACAGCTTCATCGACATCTTCCTGCGTCGGCACCTTGGTGCCGAACATGGAAAGCCTCACCAAGTCCTCTTCATAGGAATGCTCATCGCCGCCTGCTTCCTCGAGGACCTCGGTAAGGATATAAGCCCGACGGGACTTATCCCCACGAACCGCGCGGCCTAATTCGGCAGCTACCTCGTCGCTACCAAAGACGCTCCAGGGATCGATGAAAATAACGTCAGTTGCCCACGCATAGTCTGCTTCGGTGGGAGAAAAGCCGCGTCCGTCGCCGCCCATCTCGCATCGTTCACGAGAAGCTACTGCGATTTCCCGTAGCACCGCTTTCGAGAAAGCATCGGTGATAACCCTGCTCTGGACACGCTCACATCGCCGGAGAATTTCATCTGCATATACGGCACCACCCTGCCCAACAATAAGCACGCGAGCCCTTTCACCGAGATAATGTTGCAGTTCCTTTGCCGCGGAAGGAGCAGTCCACCCAGCACTCACATTCTTTTGCTCAAAGCGTTCGGCTGCCAGGTGTGGATCTTGGCCAAGATATTCTGACCACGGCAATCCCTTTTCGCCTTGAAGCGCTGGCCCACCGGTGCGAAGGCTGTCCTCAAGACGCATCAGCGCCATCGCCTCAAGGTGCGCAGGCCCGCTTAACCAACGCACCACATTTGAATCTGGGTCCGCCAGTTCCACGCCCATTGCGGTCAGCGCGAGGGTGCGCTCGCGTACTTCGACGAGTTCAAGGGCAGCCAGGTAACGGATAAACCTCCGTAGCGCCTCCTCGTGCAGTTCTGTCGCAGCAGCGAGGGCTGAGACCGTGTTTGCACCCGCATCGATTTCTTGGAAGAGCCCTAAACGCACGGCAGTGCGAAGCGCAAAGGCTGAATTCAACTCAGCCAGATCATGGATATTGTGCAAAACACTATTGCTGCTCGATGCGCTTTCTTTAGCATCTTTCTGGCTGGTACGCCGCCAGTAGCCTGTGATTTCCTGATGCTCAGGGGCAATTCCGGAAGCTTTGAACAATCGCCGCAGTGTTTTCAGCCGGGACGCCTCCCCCGCCGCCCATGCATATGCTTCGCCACCCGGCAATGCCGACTGAGTAGTCTCCCCAAAAAGCGCACGTGCCTTTTCTACGAAGTCCTCGCCCTGGTCACGTATCGCCCAGTGGACGTGAACTGAATCTGGAATGTCTAAGTCTTGAATATCAGCACTCGTCGGAACCTCTATCACCGCAACCGCATCATGCCCTGTCGGAAGTGATTCCAGGCAGCGGCCGATTGCTGGGAGCGCAGTCTCGTCTCCGGCCAAGAAAAGCCAATCGGTATGCGTGGGTAACTGTGCACACGACTTTGGACCTGCCACAAAAATAGCGTCACCGATCCGGACATTCTGTGACCAGTTTTCGGCCAAGCCCTCGCCATGGCGAGCGAAATCAATTGCTAACCGCCCGTTAACAGCGTCAAAGTAGCGAACCGTGTATGTGCGGAAGAGATTTTTAACAGTTTCTGGCCACAGGAGGTTGCCATCGTTTTGGGCGATTGGGTGCGGCCGTACTCCAGTTTCCGGATCTGGGAAGATGAGCCGAACGTCGTCATCAAAACCATGGCTTACCAGCGAAGAAACGGAAATACCATCGCGCTCGTGGTCTCGGAGTTGCTCCCCGCTAAGCGTAATTCGCCGCATGGACGGCGATATATCTTCGATATCTTCCACGTATAATTCCCGGTAAGAAATTGGATAAATTTCCCTACTCCGGCTGTTTCTTGGCATTTCTGAGACCATTCCCCTTTTGGTTTTGGTGGCTTTTAATTCACGCTGTTCGCTGACCTAAATTGTCTTATTAATTTTTACTGACGCTTTGAACCCCTCTACCAACGCCAAGCATTTTCCAGCTCACCTACATACCTTTTAATACAGTCATCGTGCTGCGCCGGTGAGCGAAGATGCGGAAAGCCTGACGCTGGTTTTCCGTGCCGGAAAGGCATGAACGGACGGACCACTGCCTTGGATACAATTCATTCAAGAGAACGCCTTCCGATGTATCGGAAGGCGTTCATGACTACCTGCTGCAACGGGCTGAGCCCCATCTAGCAGGCGTCGGAGTCGTGCGGACCTTGACTACTGTCCAACCTTTTCCAGCGTCGGCATCGTCTTATCCAGCACCCAAGCTCGGCTCAGGCTCGTCGGGTTGTTGAGTCCAGCGACGACCGCTTCATCGCCAGCGAGAGTCGCACCGGATTTCACCTGCGGCAAATCTTTGTATCCCGGAGTATTTTCAGCTTCCTCGATTGAGCCGGTGCGGTTATAAATAACCATAAAATCAGCGGCCAGGTAGGATACGTTTTCCGGAGAAAGTGTGACGCGGCCTTTATCAACTGGAACCGTACCGTCAGTCAACTTTTCCGGGAACTTCATGCCCAAATCGTAGATGAAGGATGCACCCGGATCCTCAGGGTCTGCAACGGCACCAAAGGATCCCTGGGCGAATTGAGAAACAATGCCGGTTTTACCCGCGAGGTTCGGCAATTGTTCCTTCACGTCAGCGAATCGCTTCTGATCCTCTTTAATGGCTTTCTTCGCTTCGGATTCCTTATTAAAGACCTTACCCAAAGCTTCTAGCTGTGCCTCCCAGCCAATCCCCTCCCCTTTATCGGAGATGCCGCCGAGAGTCGGTGCGATTGCAGATAATTCTTTGTAATTATCCTCAGATATTGTCCAGTAATCCCCAACAATGAAGTCGGGTTCAATTGCCGCGATTTGTTCTTGTGGCAGAGTTTTGAAATCTGCCTGATCGATCACCTTGACACCATCGAGCTTCCCCTCGCGCCAGGGTGAGTTCTTATCTTTTGCATTCTGCACGACGGCTGCTGGTTTAATTCCAAGTTCCAGCAGGTTATCAACAGCCGGCCCCACGGCAACCACATTTTGTGGATTGACCGGATACGTATCCGTACCCCGTGCATGCTCAATGGTCACGTCTTCTGCAACTTTGGAGGTTGCCGCTTCATCGGTTGAATCGTTCGACGAGCATCCTGACAAAACCAATCCGACGCAGATAGCGACTGCGATAACTGACTGCACTCTCCGCTTTACTGTCATCCCTTTTCCTTAAAGTCGGTTTCCTGAAGTTGTCCTCGACGTTTTCCACTGGATTTCGCACAGACCCGCAGGCAACTTTTAGATTAGGTTAGCTTTACCTACATCACATTGCAATAGTGTTCCACCACAAATCAGCACAATATGCCATTAACCAGCCTTATCTAGACGGAAAATTATTCCCGCAAAGAATGCACCCCCACCTGCAATCCGAAGATAAAAAGCGCTTCTACAACCACTTCTCCACTCCTAAAGCGTTCTACATCAATCTATCCAAAAGAATTAGGGTTGACTAACCTAATATACGGTGCATATATTTGTGCCACACCTAACACTTCCCAGATTGTCAATGACGCTTAACCGCGCAAGTTCAGTCGCTAGCTCAGCGTAAGTCACAAGTGGAAACAGGAGTTTTCCTTAAGGAGATGGAAGGACTTCCACCGCAAGCCAAACGCCTGGAACGACTGTTTTCTCATTCTTATGGGCTTGTCCCCTGGACGAGCCAGTCCTAGAGAACACAGGTCTTACCGCACAGAACAGGAACTTTTCGACTGACCACCATGAGTATTCATTCCAATTTCAGCGTTAACAGCGCCCAAGTGCCTCGAAGCCGCACCTATTCGCGACGCGTTGCTGGACTCGCACTGTGTTTGGTGCTGCTCCTCCTCGGAGTTTGCTTGAATATCGCTGTCGGAGCTAGAAGTATTCCACTAACCGATGTCATATCTGCTCTCAGAGAAGTTCCTTCGCACCGTGAAACTGCTCTAAACTTCGAACAGCGCGTACTCTTCGAGCTCCGTATACCGAGGACCTTGATCGCAATCGTAGTGGGCGCTTCCCTCGGAGTAGCTGGCGCTTTAATTCAAGGCCACACCCGAAACCCGCTCGCTGATCCAGGCATTCTTGGGGTCAACGCTGGTGCCGCTTTAGCTGTAGTTTCCAGTTTCGCAGTCTTTGGATCAATCAGTATGTTTGCAACAACTGCGGCTGCCTTCTTGGGCGCTGTAAGTGCAACCATCATTGTCTTCGGCCTGGGACGCATCAATGGAGGCAATGCTAGTCCGCTCACTCTTACGCTTAGTGGCGCAGCCTTATCTGCCGTGTTGAATTCGATCACTACAGGCCTCATTCTGGCAGAAGAGGCCAACCTGGACCGTATGCGTTTTTGGACTGTAGGTTCGGTAGCGGGACGTGGTCTAGACGTCTTTTGGGGAGTATTACCATTTTTGGTCTTGGGTATCGTTTTAGCCTTTGCTTCTGCGCCGTCTCTAAATTTACTCAGCCTCGGTGACGATGTAGCTCAAAGTCTCGGTGGTCGAACCGATCGGGCTCGCCTCTTCGGCATGGTCCTTATCTCTCTGCTTGCGGGTGCTGCGACCGCTATGGCAGGACCAGTTGGGTTCATTGGCTTGATAGTGCCGCACTTGGTACGTGCCATCACGGGTCCTGACTATCGGTGGATTTTGCCGTATTCCGCCCTATTAGGTGCCACGCTACTGGTGCTAGCTGACGTCATTGGCCGAATCATCGCACGCCCAGGCGAGTTACCAGTAGGAATCGTCGTCGCTTTTATTGGCGCTCCATTATTCTTCGTGCTTGTCTTCCGGCGGAAGGGGGTAGCGCTATGAATGGTCACCGCAATACTGTCCCAGGCCGCCCCGCCTTCCGCATTGGCACAAAACTATTTGAGCTCTCAGCTGTTTGGCGCCCGTGGCAGCTATCTGCCACTTTCATCCTCGCCATAGTGGCCCTACTTCTAGTGCCCTTATCTATCACGCTGGGAGATTATCCAATCTCTTTCGGTAGAGTCTTGGAAGTTATTGCCAGCAGCCAGGGAACCAGACTGGAGAAACTAGTAGTCTTCGAATGGCGAATGCCGCGTGCTCTCACTGCACTTACAGTAGGCTGTGCTCTTGGTCTCGCTGGAGCTTTAACACAATCAGTAACCAGAAATGCGCTAGCCAGTCCTGACATTTTAGGCATAACCGCTGGCGCCTCAGCAATGGCGGTTACGGTTATCGTCTTCGGCTCGGGTACCGGCATCATAGGCTGGTTGGCCGGCATTGGAGTCCCACTGGCCGCTTTTATCGGAGCTGTCAGTACAAGCATCGTCGTGTGGGTTCTTTCCTGGAAAGGAGACGCAAACCCGTTCAGGCTCTTACTCTCGGGCATAATCATTACGTCGCTGTTGTCTGGTTACATCAGCTTCGCCATGATTCGTGCGCAATTGCACGATGCCTCCGTCGCTCAATTTTGGCTGACTGGCTCATTAGACCGAGCAAATTGGACGACTACCTTTCCAGTAGCTATTGCATTAATAATATCTGCACCAACCCTCGGATGGGTTAGTTACCAACTGCTTCCCACGGCACTGGGCCAGGATTTGGCAAGAGCCCTTGGCTCTCGTTTCAATGCGGTGCAATTCTCTGTACTCATGCTCGCCGTAGCGTTAACTGCCGTTGCTGTCTCCGCAGCAGGCCCCATTGGCTTTGTAGCCTTTGTTGCTCCTCAAATAGCACTTCGCGTCTGTCGTACCGCAACACCACCGCTGCTAGCTTCCGCCTTTACTGGAGCGATTCTTCTACTCGGCGCAGACGTCGCCATTCATGCTCTGTTGGGGGTCGAGCTTCCTGTTGGAATCGTTACTTCAATAATTGGGGGCCTGTTTCTGCTCTATTTACTTGTTCAGCAAAATCGGAAGGTCCAATCAGCTTAATGTCTGCCCCATTAAACTCCCCACGCACAGCAATTTCCGCCTCAAACCTCACCGTAGGATACGCGCGCAATACTCCAATCCTTGAAAATATTGATGTAAGACTCCCGAAAGGCAAAGTTACTACGATTGTTGGTCCCAACGGGTGCGGAAAATCAACACTTTTACGCAGCCTCGCAAGACTGTTACCCCTAGAAAGTGGCACTGTTATGTTAGGTGAGCGCAATATCACTGAACTTCGCCGAAGGGATGTGGCTACAAAAATTAGTGTGTTGCCGCAGGCCCCCGTTGCGCCAGAGGGTTTACTAGTATCCGATCTTGTCGCTCGCGGGCGCCATCCACATCAATCATGGCTGCGCCAGTGGTCAGCAACCGACGAGCAGGACGTTTATTCAGCGCTCACACAAACCGGATCCCTTCAATTCGCCGAACGCTCCATTAATGAGCTTTCCGGTGGCCAACGCCAACGAGTGTGGATTTCCATGGTTCTAGCTCAAGACACAGAGATTATGTTCCTCGACGAACCCACAACATACTTAGATTTGGCGACGTCCATCGAAATTCTCGAGCTCATTCGTTCGCTGCGAACAAAGCTGGCCTAAACGACAGGATGTGTTGGTGAAGTTATATGTTTAGCCGGTCTGGCGTGCTGGTATTAGGATTATTTCACT